>JAIXSF010000019.1 GCA_027484835.1 Rhizobiaceae bacterium
CACCCAGTCGAAGCCGTTTTCCTTTGGCGACCGCGCGCAACCGGGAGCACCGATAACGGGGACCACGCCGACATGGCCGAGCACCAGAAGGTTGCCCGGATCGACCGGCAGGCCGACCTGATCGACTACCCCGCCGGCGCGTTGGATCGCCGACGGAATGACGTCCTCGGCATCGGCAACCGCGGACGCGCCAAAGACGACGATCAGCGGCGGATCTTGGCTGTCGTTCTGTCCGTCACGCAACGCGACGCGGATCGCCTCCGCCACCTCCTCGGCCGCATGGGCGACGCGGCGCTCCGAGACGAGCTTGCTGCCGGAAATGGCCAAGCGCGCTTCGAGCACCCGTGCCGTCTTGTCCATAACGGACGGTTTCAGCGAGGGTAGCTGGGTGGCGACGAGATGCACGCTGCGGGCGCGGTAGGCGGCGACCTCGAAGGCAGAGCCTTTAAGTAGAAGGGCAGCCGCCGCCTCGACACTGGCGCCGGACACGGCAAGCGGAATGATCTTGATCGTGGCGACAAGATCGCCCGTACGCACCTCCCGACGGTCGGCGAGGCATGCGAGGGTAATAGCCGGATCGATGCCATTGAAGCGGTCCACCAGAACCTTGTTGGCGAGAAACAGCCCGTTCTCGCTTGCGTAAAAGTTTACCCGCCCTGTCGATGCCGGGCTGCGGCTGTGCCCCTTCGATCGGATGGCCGATGCCAGCCTTTCGGCTGCCTCATCCTCGGCAAGGTCACCCGGATCGAGCCGGCAGGCGATGACGCTCGTCACACCCTCGGCCATCAGGCGGACAAGATCGGCAGCCTGGAGCCGATGGCCTTTCGGCAGTTTGCCGGAGGCGAGCGGCTGGGAATGGGCAAGAATGGCACCTTCAGCCGTATCGGTCGGGATCGGCCCGAATTTCATGCCAGGGCCTCTTGGCCGGTGGCGACGGTTTGAAGGCTTCGCCGCCGGAGCGATTGGATCACCTGGGCGAGAATGGCAACGGCGATCTCCGACGGCGTTGCTGCTCCGATGTCGAGACCGATCGGCGCGTTGATGCGGGAGATTGCATCGGCATCGAACCCGGCCTCCATCAATCTGTCGACCCGTTTGGCATGCGTTTTTCGCGAGCCAAGCGCGCCGATATAGAAGGAGCCGATCTCGAGGGCAGCGATCAGGCCGGGATCATCGATCTTCGGATCATGGGTGACGGCCACCAGGGCGCTGTAGCGGTCGAGCGGTTGCTTGGCGAATACGTCGTCCGGCCATTCCGCGTGAAGATCGACCCCGGCGAAACGATCGCCTGTCGCAAAAGCCGTGCGCGGATCGATGATGGTGACCGCAAAGCCTGCGAGGGCCGCCATCGGCGCAAGCGCCTGACTGATATGCACGGCACCGATGATCACGATCCTCGGCGGTGGCAAGTGGACGTTCAAGAACAGGCTTTGGCCGTCGATGTCGATGAGGCCGGATTTACCGGAGAGCAGTCGGGCTTCGATTTCCCGGCCAACGGCGTCCGATGATACCGCATCTTCCGTTACGAGCCGCGAGGTTCCGGACGAGAGATCAGTCACCAGCACGGCGCCGCGACGATCGCGTTTCGCGGCATTCAAGGCCGCAAGCGTTGCGACATCCATCAGCCGAGCCTCTCGACAAACACGCGGATACGGCCGCCGCAGGAGAGACCAACACGCCAGGCGGTCTCGTCGGCGACGCCGAATTCGAGCATCTTCCCGCCGCCGCTCTCGATCACCTCGAGCGCCTCGGTGATCACCGCCCCCTCGACACAGCCCCCGGAAACAGAACCTTCGAAGTTGCCTTCGCCGTCGATCACCAGATGGCTGCCGACCGGGCGCGGCGCCGAGCCCCAGGTTTCGATGACTGTCGCAATAGCAACGGAACGCCCTTCGGCATGCCAACCCTCGGCAATGGCGAGCGGGTCGCGCAGCGCAGTCTCTGTGTTCATGACAGGCTCCTTTGAGACCCGAGATAACGCTTCGGATCACAATCGCGATCCGGTGCACCGGACAGAGATTGCACCAGATCCGACAGAGCTTCCAGATTGTGCACGGACCGCAATTCGTCAACATGTGGCAGCATCGCGCGGACACCCCGGGCGCGGGCCTCGAAACCGGCAAAACGCAAGAGCGGATTGAGCCACACCAGCCGGCGGCAGGAGCGGTGCAGGCGGTCCGTCTCGCGTGACAGAAGATCCACTTCGTCCCGTTCCAGCCCGTCGGTGATCAGCAGAACCACGGCGCCCTGCCCCAGCACGCGCCGCCCCCAGTGGCGATTGAACAGCTTCAGTGTCTCGCCGATCCGCGTGCCGCCCGACCAGTCGGCCACCGCATCGGTACACTTGGCGATCGCCTCATCCGGATCCCGATGGCGAAGCTGACGCGTGACATTGGTAAGCCGCGTGCCGAAAAGGAAAGTGTGTACGCGACGGCGCTTCTCGGTCAGCACATGCAGGAAATGCAGGAAGATGCGCGTGTACTGGCTCATGGAGCCGGAGATGTCGGCGAGAATGACAAGCGGCGGCGGCTGTTGCCGGCGCTCCCGAAACTTCGGCAGCATCAGGTCGCCACCGGTCCGCAGCGACTGGCGCATCGTGGCCCGTGGATCGATGATCCGCCCCCGCGGCGACATCCGGTAGCGCCGCGTCTGGACGAGATCAAGCGGCATGGCCAGGCGCTCGATGGCGCGGCGCGCTTCTTTCAGTTCACCGGCCGTCATCTGCCCGAAATCGAGCCGACGAAACACTTCCTGGCCTGAGACCGTCAGCCGGGCGTCGATCTCGACGTCAGGCTCATCACGGGGCTTCGGCTCGCGGCTCTTGTCGGCGAACAGGGCATCGCTGACGCGGGCACCGCCGGCCTTCGGCTTCTGCCGCTGCCCGGTCGCCGCTACCGGCGACATCAGAGCACTCGTCTTGCCGACGAGATCCCGCGAGCGCCAGAAGATCGAAAAGGCCTCGTCGAAGACGGGCTGGTCCTCGTGGCGTTTGACGAAGATGGCGGAAAGCGCGGCATGGAATTCCACCCGCGAGCCGATGCCAATCGCATCGATCGCCTCGATCGCGTCGATCACGGCACCCGGTCCGGGTTTGAGCCCGGCCTTGCGCAGAACCCGGGCGAAATGCACGATATTGTCGGCAAGCCGCCCGTCGCCCTTGACCGGAGGCGGCACGACGATGCCGTCGCGTCCACTGGCAGGATGCGGCCCGAAGCTTTCCATCTCAGCCGGCCTTCGCGAGCAGCTCTGCCTTCACCTCGGACAACAGCTTTTCGCCTTCGCTGCCCTGGATCCGGGCGATGTCCTCCTGGTATTTCAGGAGCGTCCCAAGTGTATCTGCAATCGTCTCGGGATCGAGCGCCAAGCGGTCCAGTTCGGTGAGCGCCGTTGCCCAGTCGATGGTCTCGGCGATGCCGGGGTTCTTGAACAGGTCGATGGTCCGGAGCTTCTGGACATAGGCGACGATCTGCCGGGAGAGCTGGTCGTTGCAGCCCTTCACCTTGCGTCGGATGATCGCAAGTTCGTCGGCAGCGGCCGGATAATCGACCCAGTGATAGAGACACCGACGCTTGAGAGCATCATGCACTTCGCGGGTCCGGTTCGAGGTGACGATAACGATCGGCGGCTCGGCGGCCTTGACGGTTCCGAATTCCGGGATTGTCACCTGGAAATCCGACAGCACTTCAAGGAGAAAAGCCTCGAATGCTTCGTCCGTCCGATCAAGCTCGTCGATGAGGAAGATCGGCGCCCGCCCGGCCTCGCCCTGCAGGGCC
>JAIXSF010000376.1 GCA_027484835.1 Rhizobiaceae bacterium
ACACCGCAATGCGCTTCCAATACCGCCAAAATCATGGCGAGACGGGAGGAATCCCATCCGACGACGGCACGGCGCGGCGTTCCAAGCGAGGTTGCCGCCACAAGTGCCTGGACTTCGACCAGCACGGGGCGCGTCCCTTCCATGCCGGCAAATACGGCGGCACCCGGGGCCTTCTCGTTGCGTTCGCCAAGAAAAAGCTCGGAGGGATTGGCAACTTCGCGTAGCCCCTTGTCCGACATTTCGAACACGCCGATTTCGTCGGTCGGCCCGAAGCGGTTCTTCACGGTACGCAGAATGCGATAATGATGGCCGCGATCGCCTTCGAAGTAGAGGACGGCATCGACCATGTGCTCGACCACGCGCGGACCGGCAATCTGGCCTTCCTTGGTGACGTGGCCGACCAGCACCATGGTGGCCCCGGTCTGCTTGGCATAGCGGATCATCGCCTGCACGCCGGTGCGCACCTGGGTAACGGTACCCGGAGCACTGTCTGCCGTATCGCTCCACAGCGTCTGGATCGAATCGATGATGACGAGGTCCGGCCGCTTGCCTTCTGATACGGTGGCAAGAATGTCTTCGACATTGGTTTCGGCAGCAAGCAGCACGTCCGTATCGGCAGCCCCGAGACGCTGGGCGCGAAGACGAACCTGAGCAACCGCTTCTTCGCCCGACACATAGATGACCCGGTGCCCGCGCCGTGAAAGTGCGGCGGCCGCCTGCATCAGAAGCGTGGATTTGCCGATGCCCGGGTCACCGCCGATCAGCACGGCCGATCCGCGCACGAAACCGCCGCCGGTCGCCCGGTCGAGTTCTCCCATGCCTGTCGGAATGCGCGGTGCTTCCTCGATCTCGCCCGAAAGCGAGGTGAGGGTGACGGGCCGGCCCTTTTTCGGTGCCTTTCCAGGCCCTGACCCGATCCCGCCCATCGGATCTTCCTCGACGATGGTGTTCCACTCTCCGCACCCGTCGCACTTGCCCGCCCAGCGGGAATGCACCGTGCCGCAGTTCTGGCAGATGAATTGGGTCTTGGCTTTGGCCATCGGTCATCTCATGCGAAGTTCGTTCTGCCGAAAGCAGAACAAAATGTGAATCTGGCATTCACATAGGGGATGTTCGGGGGCTCTCGCAAGAGGGGGCGCTATTCTGGATCACCCTCGAGATAGATCCGCTCGTAGCGCAGCCCGAGACCGGTCAGCATCTCGTAGCCGATCGTCCCGGCCGCGCGGGCGACGTCATCGAGCGGCATCGACGGTCCGAACAGCTCGATATAGTCACCATTCCGGACGGCATTGTCGGCAAGGTCGGTCACGTCGAAGATCGTCAGGTCCATCGTGACCCGCCCGACGACCGGAACGCTGCGACCAGCGATCACGCCATGGGCGCCGAAAATGCCGGTGTCGCGCAGGGGGATGCCGGAGCCGGAAAGATTGCGCAGATAGCCATCGGCGTAGCCCACGCTCGCGACCGCCAGGCGGCTGTCACGAGCCAGCACATGGGTTGCTCCGTAGGAGACGCTTTCGCCGGCCTTGGCGTCGCGGATCTGCAGGATACGCGCCTCGGCCTTGACGACCGGCTGCATGGGGTTCTTTGCGCCGTTTACGGCTTCACCGCCATAGAGCGCTATACCCGGCCGGGTCAGATCAAAGTGGTAATCGGAGCCGAGGAAGATGCCGGCCGATGCCGAGAGGCTGGAATCAACACCTTCAAAAGCGGCGCTAACCTCCCGGAATTTCTCGAGTTGCTGGCGGTTCATCGGCGACGAGGGATCATCGCCGCAGGCAAGATGGCTCATGACGAGGACCGGATCGAGGCTCGCCGGCCGCGAGACATCGTCGGTGAGCGCAATCGCTTCGGCCATTGGCAGGGCCAGCCGGTTGAAGCCGGTATCGACATGCAGGGCACAAGGATAGGGGCCGCGCTCGGTCAGCACCGCCATCCAGAAGGCAAGCTGTTCTTCAGACGCGATGACAGGGACCAGATCGTTTTCGAAGAAGACCTCTTCCTGGCCCGGCCAGATACCAGATAGCACGAAGATCCGGGCTTCCGGCGCATAAGGCCGAAGCGTTGCGCCTTCGGCCGGCACGGCGACGAAGAAGTCACGGGCCCCCGCACGGTAGAGCACCTGGCCGACATCCTCGATCCCGAGCCCATAGGCATCCGCCTTGACGACGGCGGCCGTCCGCGCCTTGGCCGATCGCCGTGCCATCTCCCGCCAGTTGTCGGCGATCGCCGAGAGATCGACGGTCAGGCGAAGGGGTGCCGAAAGAAACTCCTCCGGCGCATCGAGGATGGTGAAACGGTCTGTCATGAAGGCTTCGGGTCGGTTGATCGAGACCTCGACCCTAGCACTTTTCTTCAAGACGAAAATGCGGCGGCCCGATATTATGCTGCTATGCACAGTGTTTCGCAGCAAGAGGCGGCCGAAGCCAACCCGGTCTCGCTGAAGGAGCAGACCCGCTTCTGGCGGGATGCCCGCTTCCGCGACATGGAATGCCTGACCGCCTCCTTCATCACCCATGAATTTTCGCCGCATTCACACGATACCTTTTCGATCGGGGCAATCGAGGTCGGCTGCCAGGTCGCGAGCATTCGGGGCATGCGTGAACACACCGGTCCCGGCGCGCTCTACCTGATCAATCCCGGCGAAATCCATGACGGTCAGCCCGGTGCACCCGAGGGCTACCGCTACCGGATGATCTATCCCGAAGTGGCACTTCTGACCGAGATCATCGAGGACGTGACGGGTCGATCCTTCAACGGCACGCCGGGCTTTGGCACGCAGCTGCTCACCGATCCGGAGCTTGCCCGCGCCTTCAATCTTGCTCATCGGCGTATCGAAAGCGGCCAAGCGGCAGCTCTGGAGGGCGAGGAGAGCATGTACTGCGTGCTCGCCACCATGTTTGCCCGTCATGGCAGCGAGATCATCCGCGCGCCCGACCACAGCGAACCGCTCGCCATGCGCCGGGCCCGCGACTACATCACGGCCCATTTCGACGAGGAGATCGGGCTCGAGACACTGGCGAAGGTCGCGGGGCTCAGTCGCGCCCACGTGATCCGCGCCTTCCGCAAGCAGTATTTCATCACCCCGCATGCCTTCCAGACCGACATGCGCATCCGCCATGCCCGACATCTGCTCCGAACGGGCGCCACCCCGTCAGATACGGCTGCCGCCTGCGGCTTTGCCGACCAGGCGCATATGACCCGGCAGTTCAAGGCCCGTACGGGCCTCACCCCTGCCGTCTTTCGCGCGGGCTGATCACTTTCCTTCAAGACCTCTGAAGTGTGCAGCCTTATCCCGGCGAGACAAGATCGCAAGGAAACACGCATGCCATCCTCCTCACATCTCGAATTCCGAAACGGGTTCCGATCCATCCTTCCGCTGACCGTCGCCGTCGTGCCGATCGGCCTCGTCTTCGGCGCTGTCGCCGCCACCAAGGGGCTATCTGCGCTCGAAGCCATGCTGATGAGCGCGCTGGTCTTTGCCGGCGGCTCGCAGTTTGTCGCGATGGACCTCTGGAGCCATTCCGCCAGCATCGCTGCACTCGGACTGGCGGCACTGCTGGTCAATGTCAGGCATGTGCTGATGGGCGCTTCCATCTCGCGCCACATGGAAGCTTTTTCGTTCCGGCAGAAGACCGCCTCCATGCTCTTCCTGGCCGATGAAATCTGGGCCGTTGCCGAATTCCACGCCCGGGATCATCGCCTCAGTCCGGCCTGGTTCTTCGGCGCTGCCTTGCCGTTTTATGCCGCCTGGGTGCTGTCGGGGCTGGTCGGCGCCCTTCTCGGAGGCCTCGTCGGAGACCCCGCCGTGATTGCCATGGACTTCGTCTTTCCGGCGGTCTTCGTCATCCTCATTGCAGGCTTCTGGCGCGGACCGCGTACGGGCCTGATCCTGATCGGCAGCGGTTCGAGTGCATTGCTCGTCCATCAGCTTGTGCCGGGTGTCTGGTACATCCTCGCCGGGGCACTCGGCGGCGTCGCCGTCGCGGCCTTGAGTTCGGTCGCCGAGGGGGAGAGAGCATGAGTATAGACTTGAACACGCTACTTGCGATCTTCGCCATGGCGGCCGCCACCATCGCCACCCGCCAGGCGGGCTTGCTGGTCGGGCACCTCCTTCGGCTCTCGCCAGGGGCAGAAGACATCCTGTCCTCCATCCCGCCCTCGGTGCTGATGGCCGTGGTAACGCCGAGTGCCTTTGCCACGGGGTGGGCCGAAACGGCGGGCTGTGCGGTCGTTGCACTGGCGGCCAATCGCCTACCGCTTCTGCCGGCGGCAGCTATGGGCGTGGTCACCGTTGCCGCCTTAAGGGCGGCCGGTCTCTAGTCGTCAAAAACAAAGGGCGCCACCGGGGCGCCCTTGGATCTCACGGTTCTTCATATTGAATGAAGGTCGGATCGGCCAGATCCGCAAAGCGGGTGAATTCCGACTGGAAGGCGAGCTTCACGGTACCCGTCGGGCCGTGACGCTGCTTGGCGATGATGACATCGGCCGTGCCCTTGACCTTGTCCATATGCGCTTCCCACTCCGGATACTTCGGATCGGCCGGATCGCGCGGTTCCAGGTTCTTGACGTAGTATTCCTCGCGGAACACGAAAAGCACCACGTCGGCGTCCTGCTCGATCGAGCCCGATTCGCGAAGGTCGGAGAGCTGCGGACGCTTGTCTTCGCGGCTTTC
>JAIXSF010000312.1 GCA_027484835.1 Rhizobiaceae bacterium
ATAGAGCGAAATCAGCATGATGCACCTGTCTGCGTCGGAGGTTGAGTTCGAAGGTTAGAGCGGCATGCCTAGCGGAGGCAAGCGGCAACTCCAAGGCAGGCCGCACAGTTGCCTTTTCCGTCTGCGACCTTATCTTGTGGGAATGAAACACCCCTCTGAAGCCAAGCCGTCCTGATGGCCATTGTTGTCACGGCCGCGATTGTCTTGCTGCTGGTTGAGCTCTTTCTCCGCCGAAGACCTTGGGCGCTCGCGCTGACATCTGCGATAGCCCTGGTCGGCGCAGCCATCTGGATGTTCAGCGACGGCCAGTCACGGCGCCAGCAGAATGCCTTCGCCGCCGTCACGGTCACGCTCGCCGCCGACCCGAAAACCTGCGTGGACCCGCAACTGCCTCTTGCCGCAACCCTGGCCAACAACGCCGATGAAACGGTCAATCGCCTTTCATTCGATGTCGTTGGTCGAGAACCTGGCCGATCCAGCATTGCTTACCGCGGGACGCTGCGCCACGAACGAGCGCTCGCGCCGGGTGCAACCATCACCCGCTGCTACGCCCTGCTCTATCACGGCTTTTCCCATCCGAGGCCGCAGATCATCGACGCGACGAAATACGAATGGACGGCCCATGTCTCGATCGTCGGCTTCGGCAACGCACCGGCTGAGTGACGACGCTTACACCTGAACCAGATGCCCGTCGCCGACTTCCCGGTACCGGCGCACCGGCGGCTGGAAACCTACGGGCCGGATCGGGCTCTTGATTTCGTCGGTCGAGAGGTTCCGCTTCAGCTTTCGGCGCGCCGGATCAGGGACTGGCACAGCCGCCATCAGCTTCTTGGTGTATGGATGCTGCGGGTTGTCGAAGACGGCCTGACGCGGTCCGATTTCGACGATCTCGCCAAGATACATGACGGCCACGCGGTGGCTGACGCGCTCAACGACAGCCATGTCATGGCTGATGAACAGATAGGCCAGATTGAAGCTCTGCTGCAGATCGAGCAGCAGGTTACAGACCTGCGCCTTGATCGACACGTCGAGCGCCGACACTGCCTCGTCCGCAACGATGATCTTCGGATCGAGCATCAGCGAACGGGCAATCGCGATACGCTGGCGCTGACCACCGGAGAACTCATGCGGGTAACGCGGCATCATGTCAGCCGAAAGCCCGACGCGCTCCAGCAGGTCTGCCGCTTTGTCTCGCGCTTGCGCTTTCGAGCCGAGCTTGTGCTCGATATAGGGCTCCATCACAGCCTGGCCGACGCTCATGCGCGGATCAAGGCTTGCGAAGGGATCCTGGAAAACCATCTGGATGCTGCGGCGCATCTTTCGAAGCGCGGCTTGATCCAGTTTCCCAACATCGTACCCGTCGACGGCGATATTGCCGGAGGTGGGCTCGACGAGGCGGGTGATCGAACGGCCCGTTGTCGACTTGCCGCAACCGGATTCGCCGACCAGCGACAGCGTTTCGCCGGGTCTAAGGTCGAAGGAGACGTTTTCCACCGCATGCACGGCACCGCTCTTGCGGCCGAAAAGCCCCGAGCGGATGTCGAAACGCGTCGTGAGGTTTTTGACCTCCAGCAGCGGACGGCTGGCGCTTTCCGGGATCCCGGCCTCGGCCTCCGGCACAAGGGTCGCGCCGGTCTTGATGTCGATGACCGGGAACCGCATCGGCCGCTCTCGCCCGCCCATCGAGCCCAGCTTCGGCACCGCCGATAGCAGCGCCCGGGTATAGGGATGCTGGCCGCGATTGAAGATCGCATCCGTCGTACCGGTCTCGACCGCCTCGCCCCGGAACATCACGATGGTCCGATCGGAGACTTCGGCGACCACGCCCATGTCATGCGTGATGAAGAGCACGGCCATGCCCTCCTCGTCCTGAAGCGTCTTGATCAGGTCGAGAATCTGGCCCTGGATCGTCACGTCGAGCGCCGTCGTCGGTTCGTCGGCAATCAGGAGCTTCGGCTTCGACGCCAGCGCCATGGCGATCATCACACGCTGGCGCATGCCGCCGGAAAACTGATGCGGATACTCGTCGAAACGGTTCTTGGCATTCGGGATGCGCACCCGATCGAGCAGCCGCAGCACCTCCGTCTTTGCCTCGGCACTGGAGATATCGCGATGGCAGGTAATCGCTTCGGCGATCTGCTTGCCGATCGGAAAGATCGGGTTGAGCGAGGTCATCGGCTCCTGGAAGATCATCGAGATCTGGTTGCCACGCACCTGGCGCATCTGCTCGGCATCGAGCGTCAACAGCTCGCGCCCTTCGAGCTTTACGCTCCCCTCGATCCGACTGGTGAGCTGCGGCAAAAGCCGCATGATCGAGAGCGACGTGACGCTTTTGCCCGACCCTGACTCGCCGACGATCGCAACCGTCTCACCGGGTGCGACGTCGAGATCCATATTGCGCACCACGGAGCGCCATTCGGTTCCGACCCGAAAGGATGTCGTCAATCCCCGCACCGAGAGCACCGGTGCGCCGCTCGCCACTTGCCCCTGTTCCACCGCAGCCATATCCCGTTCCCCTGTTTTTATCTGTCTCGAGATGTGGTCGTGTGATCAGGCAGCAAGCGCCGTTTCGGCAAGCGTCACCCAGTAGCTGATGCCATAGGGAATGACCTCGTCGTTGAAGTCATAGGCCGAGTTGTGCAGGTTCGCCGTATCACCGTTGCCGATGAAGACGAAGGAGCCAGGCCGCGCTTCGAGCATGTAGGAAAAATCCTCCGCACCCATGGTCGGCGGGAAGGCATCGCTGACCGCATGATCACCAGCCACCTTGCGCATGATGTCGACGGCAAACTCGGTTTCCGATGCATGGTTGAACGTGACCGGGTAGCCGCGATGATAGCGCAGCGTCGCCTTGGCCCCCATCGCCATCGCAACCCCGGAGGCAATCTCACCGATGCGGGTCTCGGCCATCTGGCGCATCTCGGGAAGCAGCGTGCGCACGGTGCCGGAGAGCTTCACCGTGTCAGGAATGACGTTATAGGCATCGCCGCCATGGATCTTGGTGACGGTGATAACAACCGAACTCAGCGGGTCGGCTTCGCGTGACGCGATCGACTGCAGCGCGACAACGACCTGGGAGGCCGCCAGCACCGGGTCGACGCTCTTGTGCGGCTGTGCAGCATGGCCGCTGCGGCCTTCGATCTCGATATCGAACTGGTCCGCTGCCGCCATGATCGAGCCCTTGCGGGTCGCAAACGTCCCGACGGCCATGCCCGGATGATTGTGCATGCCGTACACCTGACGGATGCCGAAGCTCTCCATCATGCCGTCGGCAACCATTTCGCGCGCACCACCACCGCCTTCTTCGGCCGGTTGGAAGATCACGGCAATTGAGCCGCGGAAGTTGCGGGTCTCGGCGAGATACTTGGCAGCGCCAAGCAGCATGGCAGTATGGCCGTCATGGCCGCAGGCATGCATCTTGCCAGCCGTCTTTGACGCCCAGGGCTTGCCCGACATCTCGTGAATCGGAAGCGCATCCATGTCGGCCCGAAAGCCGACGACTGGACCGTCGCCGCGATTGCCCTTGATGATCCCGACCACGCCGGTGCGGCCAATCCCCGTCTTCACCACATCGCAGCCGAATCCCTTGAGCTTCTCGGCCACGAAGGCTGCCGTGCCATGCACGTCAAACAGGAGTTCGGGATTCTGATGCAGATGGCGGCGCCACTCAGCGACTTCGGGCTGAAGTTCGCTGGCGCGGTTGAGCACTGGCATGAAGTAACCTCTTTTTGTCGTTGTTCCCCGCAGGATTTCGCGCATACTGTGCCGCGATGCGCAGCTTTGGCAAGCCGCAAAATTCCGTCTTGCATGGAAAATAGGCTTGTGTTTACATGGCCTAAATTTTAGCCAACCCGACAGAGAGAAGCACTGTCCGGGAACGCCTGCCGCGACTCTGAAATCGCCAAAAGTTGAAATTTTTCCAGAAATACCAACAACATAGGTAGTTGACATTTGATCAACGGGCTGGCCACATCGCGTGCTGGCAAACCGGCTTACAACCATGCCTGCAAACAAAAATAATGGGGAATGAACACATGATTACTCGCAAACTGATGCTGGCGGCATCTGCTGCCGCTTTCGCGCTGACGGGTGCACCGGCCATGGCCGAGCGCGGTACGGACGGAGACCTGAAGATCATCTTCTGGCAGGCCGTTTCGACCATGAACCCGTATCTCTCGGGAGGAACCAAGGAAGTTTACGCCGCCTCGATGGTCATCGAGCCGCTGGCCCGCTACGACGAGACCGGCAATCTGGTGCCGATGCTCGCCGCTGAAATCCCGACCGTTGAAAACGGCGGCGTTGCAGCCGACCTGAAGAGCATCACCTGGAAGCTGAAGCCCGACCTCAAGTGGTCGGACGGCTCGGCCGTGACGGCTGAAGATGCGATCTTCACCTGGAAATACTGCACGGCCCCGGACGGCGGTTGCGCCCAGGGCGCTTACTTCGAAGGTGTGACCAATGTCGAGGCTGTCGACGCCTCCACGATCAAGGTCTCCTTCGCCGATGCCAAGCCGTATCCCTACAGCGCCTTCGTCGGCGCGCAGGCTCCGCTGATCCAGGCAGCCCAGTTCAAGGAATGCCTTGGCATCAAGGCTCCAGAATGCACCTCGGCCAACTTCGGCCCGATCGGCACCGGCCCCTTCGTCGTCAAGGAATTCAAGCCGAACGACGTCGTGACCTTCGAAGCCAACCCGAACTACCGCGATCCGGCCAAGCCGGCCTTCGCCTCGGTCACCCTGAAGGGTGGCGGTGACGCGGCCTCCGCTGCCCGCTCGGTTCTCGAGACTGGCGAGTTCGACTATGCCTGGAACATGCAGGTGGAGCCTGAAATCCTCGCCCAGATGGTTGCGGCCGGCAAGGGCAAGATCGAAGTCGCCTTCGGCACCCAGGTCGAACGTATCGACATCAATCCCTATGGCGTTGACCCGTCGCTCGGCGACAAGCGGTCGACCAAGGAAGCAGGCCCTCATCCGGCACTCGCCGACCCGGCCGTTCGCCGCGCACTCTCGATCGCCATCGACCGCGAGATCATCGACGAAGCCGGCTACGGCGAAAACGGCAAGCCGACCTGCAACATCCTGCCGGCGCCGGACATCTACGTCTCGACCGCCGTTGACTGGTGCCTGAAGCAGGACATCGAAGGCGCCAACAAGCTGCTCGAAGACGCCGGCTGGAAGATGGGCTCTGATGGCATCCGCGAAAAGGACGGTGTGAAGCTGTCCTTCCTCTACCAGACCTCGACCAACTCGGTCCGTCAGGGCACTCAGGCGCTGGTAAAGGACATGTGGAGCCAGATCGGCGTCTCCGTCGAACTGCGCAATATCTCCGCCAACGTCTTCTTCGGCGGTGACCCGGCCTCTCCGGACACGTTCCAGAAGTTCTATGCCGACATCCAGATGTACACCAACAATTTCGACGGCACCGACCCGGAGAAGTACATGGCGGGCTGGATGTGCGACAAGATCCCGAGCCCGGCCAATGGCTGGCAGGGTGAGAACATCGTCCGCTATTGCAACCCGGAATACGACAATCTCGTGAAGGAACTGGGCAAGACCGGTGAGCTCGAAAAGCGTGCCGAAATCGCCAAGAAGCTCAACGACATGCTCTCCAACGACGTCGCCCAGATCCCGCTCATCCATCGTGGCCAGCCCTCGGCTGTCAACAACACGCTGGTTGGCGTGAAGATGAACGCCTGGGACTCCGAACTCTGGAACGTCGCCGACTGGTCGCGCGCCAAGTAATGCCCTCAGCGCCGGGCCTGCCTCCAACGGCGGGCCCGGCGTTCGCATTTTTGCCGACAGTCTGGAGACCAGCCGATGTTCACCTTCACCGTTCGGCGACTGCTGTTCGCAGTTCCGACGCTACTGGCCATCAGTTTCATCATTTTTGCCCTGCTCGACCTCGCTCCGAGCGATCCCCTGAGCGACCTGCCGCTGACCATCCCGCCCGAAGTGCGCGAGCAGATCCGCCTGGCCATGGGCCTCGATCAGCCCTTCCTCATCCGCTACCTCAAATGGCTGCAGCAGTTCTTCATCAATGAACCGCTCAACATCTTCGAACAGATTACCGGCATCACCGTCGGCACCGGCGAGCGCATGCGCGTCCTGTCCTGGGCGACCCGCAGCCCTGTGGTCGACCTGATCGTCCAGCGCCTGCCCCAGACGCTCTGGGTCGTTGGGCTCTCCTATCTTTTCGGCGTCCTGATCGCGATCCCGATCGGCGTCATCTCCGCCTATCGCCAGTATTCCTGGTTCGACCAGATCGGCACCTTCATCTCGATGGTCGGCTATTCCGTGCCGACCTTCTTCACCGGCGTTCTGCTGATCGTCGTCTTCTCGTCCTACCTGCAGTGGTTCCCGTCGATCTACGACACCACGCTGGTGGTCAACAGCTGGGACAGCTTCGTGCTCCAGGTGAAGCAGATGTTCTTACCCGTCCTGGTGCTCACCCTCTTCAACGTCTCGCAGATCAGCCGCTTCGTGCGCGCCTCCATGCTCGACAATCTCAACATGGACTATGTCCGCACGGCGCGTGCCAAGGGCGTGAAGGAAAAGATCGTTCTGCTCGTGCATGTCCTGCGCAACAGCCTGATCCCGGTCGTCACCGTGATCGCACTCGGCGTGCCCACGATCTTCTCGGGCGCCATCATCACCGAGCAGGTCTTCCGCGTGAACGGTCTCGGCCAGCTCCTGATCACCGCGATCCAGGGCGCCGATATCCCGCTCGTCCAGACCCTGACCTTCATCTTCGCGATCCTGATCGTGCTATTCAACCTAATTGCCGACGTTCTCTACGGCATACTCGATCCGAGGATCCGCTATGAGTGATGCCGCAATCGCAACAGCACCGCAGACGAGACCGCAGAGCGGCAGCTTCTGGCCAATGCTCTGGCGTCAGTTCCGCGCTCACAAGGGCGGCGTCGCCGGCCTTGTCGTCTTCGTCTTCATCGTGCTCGCCGTCTTCATCGGCCCCTATATCCACACGATCGACCCAAACAAGATCGACATCCGCGCCAAGAACCAGGGCCCGTCATGGGAACACCCCTTCGGCACGGACAATCTCGGCAAGGACATGCTG
>JAIXSF010000082.1 GCA_027484835.1 Rhizobiaceae bacterium
CGATCCTATTCGATACTGCATGACGAGCCGATCGATCCGATGGCGATCAACATGTTCATCGATCTCCTGCGCTCGACGCACGGCGAAAAGCTGCTCCGGATGAAGGCGATCGTGGCGCTCACCGATCGGCCCGAGAAGCCGCTGGTACTGCATGGCGTACAATCGATCTTCCATCCGCCGGTCCGCCTGCCGGCCTGGCCAGAAGGGTCGGATCGCAAGACGCGGCTGGTGCTGATCACCAAGGATCTGTCGGAGAGCTATGTGCGCGACCTGTTCGGTGCCTTCACCGGCAAGCTTGCGATCGACCGGCCGGACCGCGCCGCGATGATGGACAATCCACTGTCCATTCCGGGCTTCAAGTTCTAGCCAGTCTCGGCCTGGGTCTCGGCCACGCCCTTGCGGATATGGAAGCGGTGGCCGCTCTCCAGCCGCTCCTGCGCCAGCAATTGGTGGCCGTCTTCATTGCAGAAATGCGGAATGTCGATGCCGGCGAGGGGATCGCTGGTTTCCACGATCAGTTCGTCACCGGGCTTCAAGTCGGCCATGCGGCGGCGCGTCTTCAAAACGGGAAGGGGGCATTTCAGCCCCCTCAGATCGTATGTCGGCGCCTCGGGCATGCTCTTACCAGAGCTTCCAGAAAGGCTTCTTCGGTGCGACTTCGGGAGCCGCCTGTGCCGTCTGCGGTGCAGGGGCGAGCGGGTTCGGCTGCGGAACGGGGATGACGGTTGTTCCCGTAGCCGCTGCCGCGGCGGCAGTGGTGGTCGGCGCGGTCTGTGCTGCCTGGCCCTGCGGATCGCCGTTCGGGTTGGTCGCCATCTGGTTGACGGCAGCGGTCACGTTGGCGGGTGTCGACATTGCAGGAGGGACATCGTCTATGTCGAGCAGCTTGCCGGCCTTCAGGGCAGAGCCCGTCGGTGCGAAAGCCAGATCATGCGAGCGCGACTTGCGAAGGTCCGCTACCAGCGCCTTGCGCTCAGCTTCGGTCGGGTCGTACCAGATCTTGCCGTCGTATTTCTTCAGCGCCTTGGCATAGGCTGCGTCATAGGCCTCGTTGTAGCCGTTGAGCGCCACGGACAGGGCCGGAGGCGTGCTGACCGGCGGGCAGGCGCCCTGCGGATTGAAGCTCGATCCGGCCGGAGCCGTCTGGTTGAAGACATACTTCTTCTCGCAGACATTGACCTCGGGCGGACGCTTGGTGACTTCGAAGTGGTCGTAGCCAACCTTCAGCGTCTTCCAGAAATCGTAGTGCGGGCTGTGGCGGTGGCGCGCCATGTTTTCAGCCGTCATGCGGAAGGGGAAGGCCTGCAGCTGAACTGCCTGCTGGCCGCCCTTGAAGGCGTCACGCGCGAAGGCATAGATTTCCAGCATCTGGGCATCGGTCATGGAATAGCAGCCCGACGACGAGCAGGCGCCATGGATCATCAGATGCGTGCCGGTGCGGCCGTTCGCGCGGTCGAACTGGTTCGGGAAGCCGGTGTTGATCGCAAGGAAGTACTTGGAATTCGGGTTCAGGTGATAAGGCGTCAGCGGATAGAAGCCTTCCGGCGCCTGGCGGTCGCCTTCCTTCACTTTGGGACCGAGACGGCCCGACCAGGCACAGATGTCGTATTCCACGACCTTGTCGAAGCGGTTGTTGGTCTTTGCCTTCCAGACCTCGAGCTTGCCCTCTTCCTTGAAGATCCGGATCATGATCGGCGAGTTGCGATCCATGCCCTTCTTCTGGATTTCGGCAATCAGGCGAGCGGGCAGCGGCTGCGCGACCTTGTTGGATACCCGCGGCGTATCATAGGCCGCGCTTTCCAACGTGTCGTTGCAGCCAGCCAGGGCGGCGGCGAAAAACAGAACCAGGGCCGTCGATGTCAAGCGCATGCGCGAACGCTCTTTCCAGGAACACATGTTGCAGCTCGAAACGAGCCTTTTCATGCGTAGTTTAGAACTGCTTTCTTCACAAATTATAAACCAATCGCCACCGATTTCGCCATTGGTCTTCCGGCGCTAGTCCTGCAAAGCGGCGGAGTGATGGCGAATGGTCGCAGCCCTGAAGCGAAAACTCAGAGATTGCGGCCGATATCGAGGAATTTCTGGCGGCGGTCGGCGCGCAGCTTGTCGCCCGGCAGCGGGGTCAGTTCGGCAAGCGCGCTGGCGATCACGTCACCGGTCATGCCGATTACCCGGTCCGGGGCGCGATGCGCGCCGCCGACAGGCTCCGGAATGATGGCGTCGATGATGCCCAGACCCTTCAGGTCTTCCGCCGTGATCTTCATGTTGGTCGCAGCTTCCTTGGCGCGGGTGGAATCGCGCCAGAGGATCGAGGCTGCACCTTCCGGCGAGATGACCGAATAGATCGCGTGTTCCAGCATGTAGACGCGGTTGCCGGTTGCGATCGCGATCGCGCCGCCCGAGCCACCTTCGCCGATGACGACGGAGACCATCGGCACCTTGAGGCCGAGACACATCTCGGTGGAGCGGGCAATCGCTTCCGCCTGGCCGCGTTCTTCTGCACCAACGCCCGGGTAGGCGCCTGCCGTGTCGATCAGGGTGATGACTGGCAGGCCGAAGCGGTCGGCCATTTCCATAACGCGGATCGCCTTGCGGTAGCCTTCGGGACGCGGGCTGCCGAAGTTGTGCTTGATGCGCGACTTGGTGTCGTTGCCCTTTTCCTGGCCGATCACGGCGACCGGCTGGCCGCGGAAGCGGGCGAGGCCAGCCTGGATGGCAGCGTCCTCGGCAAACTTGCGGTCGCCGGCCAGCGGGGTGAATTCGGTGAACAGCGCTTCGGCATAGTCGACGAAATGCGGACGCTGCGGATGGCGCGCGACCTGCGTCTTCTGCCAGGCGTTGAGCTTCGAATAGATCTCCACCATCGCCTCGTCGACGCGGCTTTCCAGCCGGCTGATTTCTTCAGACGTGTCGATGCTCTCGTCCTCTTCCGCGATCTTCTTCAGTTCGCGGATCTTGGCCTCGAGGTCGGAGATTGGCTTTTCGAAGTCGAGATAGTTGTGCATGAACTCCGTTCCGATCGTTCGTTCCTGGCGCTCGCCGCCCGCAGGAACCGGCTTAGCCGGTCCTAATCGGGGTTTTTGGCCTGTTTTGCAAGGGGGTGGTGTGTATGCACCAGTTGTTGCAGGCGTTCATCGAGCACATGCGTATAGATTTGTGTCGTCGAAATGTCGCTGTGGCCAAGGAGTTCCTGCACGACGCGAAGATCGGCGCCATTGCCCAGAAGGTGGCTGGCAAAGGCATGGCGCAGCACGTGCGGAGAGACGGCATCCGCTGATAAACCGGCGCGGATGGCGAGATCCTTGAGCTCCCGCGCAAAGACCTGGCGAGGCACATGACCCTCCTTGCTTGCTGCGGGAAAAAGGAAGGGACTGTCTGCCTGTGCCGGGTCCGCCCCCCGAATTTTACCGTATCGGGCAAGTGCCTCGATGGCCGTGCGAGACAGCGGAACCAGCCGTTCCTTGTTGCCCTTGCCGCGGACCATCAGGAAACGGCCCTCCTGCGTCAGCACCTTCACCGGCAACGAGACAAGTTCGCTGACGCGCATCCCGGTCGCGTAGAGAAGCTCAAGCAGCGCGAGCCGGCGGATCTTTGCCGGCTGGTCGGGTGCCTCGAGATCCGCTTCCCGCTCGGCCAGAGACAGAAGTGCCGTCACGTCATCGATGGTCAAAACCTTGGGGAGCGGGCGGGTCTTTTTCGGCGCATCGAGGATGGCGGTCGGATCGTCGCCGCGCAAACCTTCAGAATATAGAAACTTGTAGAACTGGCGCATCGCGGACAGCCGCCTTGCCTGGGATGTGGGCTGGAAGCCGCGCCGTGCGAGATCGGAGAGATAGGCGGACAGATCCTCCCGGGTCGCTGCCCCGAGGCTTACCTTGCGGCCGGAGAGGAAATCCGAGAGGTCGTCGAGATCACGCTGATAGGAGATCAGCGTGTTTTCGGCTGCGCCGCGCTCCGCACTCAGCATTTCCAGAAAGGCTTCGACGCGGGCCTGGCTCAGATCCGACATGTCCGTTTCCCGCTATTGCTCGACCGGATTGATGCGTTCGGACGGGATGCGCACCGTCACGTCCCGCTCCCGCGGCTCGACAAAGACAGCGAAGGACCACATCGTGGCATAGACCATGCCGACAATCGTTGCGCAGATGAACAGGAAGCGAAACAGGGTGGGCATCGGTGATCCTTAGGCGGTCATCGCAATAGATAGGTTCAGACGCTGTGTTTACCAAGGCCGGGACAGGGCTCTTCGAAATGCAGCCATGGCTTGACGCTCGCGTCCTATATGTCAATAGGTCATGAAACAGTCGTGAACAGGCCGATGACCGAAACGATCCTCAACCTTGCTCCCAGTCTGGGCGAGCGCGCCAAGGCGGCGCTCGGCAAACGCAATCTCGTTCTCGTCGGCCTGATGGGTGCGGGCAAGTCGGCGATCGGCCGCATCGTCGCCCAGCAGCTCGGTCTGCCCTTCATCGATACGGACAGCGAAATCGAGCGCGTCTCGCGCATGTCGATCTCAGAACTCTTTGCTGCTTACGGCGAAGATGAGTTCCGGGCGCTCGAAACCCGTGTCATCAAGCGGTTGCTGCGCTCCGGGCCACGGGTGGTGTCCACCGGCGGCGGCGCCTATATCAACGAGAAGACACGCAAGCAGATCGAGCGAGGCGGTCTGTCGATCTGGCTGAATGCCGATCTCGACGTTTTGTGGGAGCGGGTCAACAAGCGCGACCATCGCCCGCTGCTGAAGACGGAAAATCCGAAGCAGACGCTGAAGGATCTGATGGACAAGCGCTACCCGATCTACGCACTTGCCGACATCACCATTCAGTCGCGCGATGTGCGCAAGGAAGTGATTGCCAACGAGGTCATGACCTCGGTGATCGAATATCTCGGCAAGGACAAGACGCAATGACGAAGGTTGAGACCCTGGAACGCCTGGTGCATGTGCCGCTGGGCGACCGCTCCTATGACATTCTCATCGGCCCCGGCCTGATGGCGCGTGCTGGAGGCGAGATCTCGACCCGCATCAAGGGTCGCCGTGCGGCAATCGTGACCGACGAGAATGTCGGCGGGCGTTATCTCGATGGCCTGATGGACAGTCTGCAGACGGATGGCATCGAGGCCGTCTCGGTGACGCTTCCGGCCGGAGAGAAGACCAAGAGCTTCGATTATCTCACCAAGGTCTGCGACGTGCTGCTGGAAGCCCGCATCGAGCGCAACGACACGGTGATTGCGCTCGGTGGCGGCGTCATCGGCGATCTCACCGGCTTTGCCGCCGGCATCGTGCGCCGTGGGGTGCGTTTCGTGCAGATCCCGACCTCGCTCCTGTCCCAGGTCGACAGCTCCGTCGGCGGCAAGACCGGCATCAATGCCCGGCAGGGCAAGAACCTCGTCGGTATCTTCAACCAGCCCGACCTTGTGCTCGCCGATACCGATGTGCTCGACACGCTGTCTGAGCGCGAGTTCCGCGCCGGCTATGCGGAAGTCGCCAAATACGGCCTGATCGACAAGCCAGACTTCTTCGAATGGCTGGAGAAAAACTGGCGCGACGTCTTTGCCGGCGGAGCCGCCCGCATCGAGGCGATTGCCGTCTCCTGTCAGGCGAAGGCCGACGTCGTCGCTGCCGACGAGCGCGAAAACGGTCGGCGGGCGCTTCTCAATCTCGGCCATACCTTCGGCCATGCGCTGGAAGCTGCCACCCAGTATGACAGCGCCCGTCTGGTGCATGGCGAGGGTGTCTCGATCGGCATGGTGCTCGCGCATCGCTTTTCGGCCCGCATGAACCTCGCAAGCCCTGATCTTGCGGATCGTGTCGAGGCGCATCTGAAGGCGGTCGGTCTTCCGACCCGCATGGGTCAGATCCCCGGCGAACTGCCGCCGACCGAGGTGCTGATGGATGCCATCGCCCAGGACAAGAAGGTCAAGAGCGGCAAGCTCACCTTCATCCTCACGCGCGGGCTGGGGGAATCCTTCGTCGCTGACGACGTGCCGGCTTCCGAAGTCGAGCGCTTCATCGAGGAGATGCGTACATCATGATCGAGCAAATCCTCACCGGCCTTGCCGACTACTGGCTGACGCTGGTCGCGATCCTGCTGCTGATCTGCGCCTCGGCGTTTTTCTCCGGCTCGGAGACGGCGCTGACCGCGACCTCGCGTGCCCGGATGCACAGCCTGGAAGTGAATGGCGATACCCGCGCCGGTCTCGTCAACTCGCTGATCGGGCGTCGTGACCGGCTAATCGGGGCGCTGCTGATCGGCAACAACCTCGTCAACATTCTGGCGTCGTCGCTGACGACCAGCCTGTTCCTTGGCCTGTTCGGGGATTCCGGCGTTGCGATCGCGACGGTCCTGATGACCGTACTGCTGGTCATCTTCTCCGAAGTGCTGCCCAAGAGCTGGGCGATTTCCACGCCGGAGCGGTTTGCGCTGTTCGTGGCACCTCTCGTGCGTCCTTTCGTTGCGGTGGTCGGACCGCTCTCGAGCGTCGTCAACTGGATCGTACGCAAGCTCCTCGGCCTGTTCGGCGTGTCGATTTCCGGTGAGGCTTCGATGCTCTCGGCGCATGAGGAACTGCGCGGCGCAGTGGCCCTGCTTCACCGCGAAGGTGCCGTGATCAAGGCTGACCGCGATCGGCTGGGCGGCGTTCTCGACCTCGGGGAACTGGAAGTCTCCGATATCATGATCCACCGTACGGCGATGCGTGCCATCAATGCCGACGAGCCACCGGAAGTCGCGATCCGCACCATTCTGGAAAGCCCCTATACCCGCATGCCAGTGTGGCGGGGTGCGACCGACAATATCATTGGCATCATCCATGCCAAGGATCTGATCCGGGCGCTTGCGGAGCCCAATGTCGAGCCGCAGGACCTCGATATCGTCAAAATCGCACAAAAGCCCTGGTTCGTGCCCGACACGACCAACCTCAAGGATCAGCTCAACGCCTTCCTGAGACGCAAGACGCATTTTGCCGTCGTTGTCGATGAATATGGCGAAGTGCAGGGCGTGGTGACACTCGAAGACATTCTGGAAGAGATCGTCGGCGATATCTCCGACGAACATGACCTGGAAATCCAGGGCGTGCGTCAGGACAGCGACGGTTCGATCGTGGTCGACGGTGGTGTGCCGATCCGCGATCTCAACCGCGCGATGGACTGGATGCTGCCGGACGAGGAAGCGACCACGATCGCCGGTCTCGTCATTCACGAATCGAAGTCGATTCCGGAAGAGCGTCAGGCCTTCACCTTCTACGGCAAGCGCTTCATCGTGCTGAGGCGTGAGAAGAACCGCATCACCAAGCTGCGCATTCGCCCGATCGAGATCGAGACGCCGCCAGCCCGCGGGCAGGCCTGAGAGCCGGCTTCACCAGCGCGTCGCTTCGCCCGGGGCTGCCGGTTCGATCGCCAGCGCGTGCAGACCGGCATCCAGTTCCGGCTTCAAGAGGTCGTTCACGGCGCGGTGGCGCGCCAGGCGCGTCATGCCGGCAAAGGCCGAGGATACGATCCGCACCCGCATGTGTGTCTCGCCGGTCCCGGTGATGTCGGGCTGATGGCCGGCATGGTGTTGGCTCTCGTCGATGACGACGAGCCGTTCGGGGCTGAAGGCCTCGTTGAGACGTGTCTCGATGCGGCTCTTCACCGACATGGTCTGCCTCTTTCTGCTGCTTCGCAAAAAGCCCCACAAAGCGCGCAACAAACCGGTTTGTCAATTCTTGTCGGCTTCCGGCCCACGCCCCATAATTACGGGATGAAACTCGACTCGAAATACTTCGATCGGATCCGCACCCGGCGAAAGCGGGAGGCCGAGCCCGAACAATCCAAGCCAATGTGCCAATGGGACGGTTGCGACAAGCCGGGAGCCCATCGCGCACCCGTGGGCCGGCATGCCGAGGGCCAGTTCTTCCTGTTCTGCTTCGAGCATGTGAAGGACTACAACAAGGGCTACAACTACTTCTCCGGCCTCTCCGACACGGAAATCGCCCGCTACCAGAAGGAGGCGATCACCGGACATCGCCCGACCTGGACCGTGGGCGTCAACAAGGCTGCGAAGTCGAGCCCGCTGCATTCCACCATACGTTCCGGGTCGGCTGCGTCACAGGCGCGCATGAAGGACCCGTTCGGCTTCGTACAGCAGGGGCGCGGCGGGGCGTCGCGCTACCAGGCGGCGGATCGAAAACTCAAGACCTTGGAGGCAAAAGCGCTTGATACGCTTGGGCTTAACGTCAGCTCCACGCCGACCGACATCAAGACCCGCTACAAGGAGCTTGTAAAAAAACACCATCCTGACGCAAATGGCGGAGACAGGGCTTCTGAAGAGCGTTTTCGCGCTGTCATTGAAGCCTACAAATTGTTAAAGCAGGCCGGTTTCTGTTAGTCCAAACATACAGCAGCGATGAGATGCGGCCGGTCGGTGGCGCCCGGCATGGAGAAACGATGAGCAAAATTGATCTTGATATTACCAATCTCCCCGACACCACCGTGTCGGTGCGCGAGGTCTTTGGTATCGACAGCGACATCCGGGTGCCTGCCTATTCGAAGGGCGATGCCTATGTGCCGGACCTTGATCCGGATTACCTCTTCGATCGCGAAACCACGCTCGCCATCCTCGCCGGCTTTGCTCACAACCGCCGCGTCATGGTCTCCGGTTTCCACGGCACGGGCAAGTCGACCCATATCGAACAGGTCGCAGCCCGCCTCAACTGGCCCTGCGTGCGCGTCAACCTCGACAGCCATGTCAGCCGTATCGATCTCGTCGGCAAGGACGCCATCGTCCTGAAGGACGGCAAGCAGATCACCGAATTCAAGGACGGCATCCTGCCCTGGGCCTACCAGCACAATGTCGCGCTCGTCTTCGACGAATACGATGCCGGCCGCCCGGACGTCATGTTCGTCATCCAGCGCGTTCTGGAAAGCTCGGGCCGCCTGACACTTCTCGACCAGAGCCGCGTCATCCGTCCGCACCCCGCCTTCCGCCTGTTTGCGACCGCCAACACGGTCGGCCTGGGCGACACGACCGGCCTCTATCACGGCACGCAGCAGATCAACCAGGCGCAGATGGACCGCTGGTCGATCGTGACCACGCTGAACTACCTGCCGCATGACAAGGAAGTCGACATCGTCTCGGCCAAGGTGAAGAGCTTCGGCTCGACCGCCGAGGGTCGTGACACCGTTTCGCGCATGGTCCGCCTTGCCGACCTCACGCGTGCGGCCTTCGTCAACGGCGATCTGTCGACCGTCATGAGCCCGCGTACCGTCATCACCTGGGCCGAAAACGCCGAGATCTTCGGCGATGTCGCCTTCGCCTTCCGCGTCACCTTCCTCAACAAGTGTGACGAGCTGGAGCGGACGCTTGTCGCCGAACAGTATCAGCGCGCCTTTGGCGTGGAACTCAAGGAAAGTGCGGCCAATATCGTACTTGGCGCATAAGGACTGACAGGCATGGCAGGGCGCGGCGACAATTCGAAGGCCAAGGCTGGCGGCGGGGTAGACACGGAGCCGTTGCGCCGTGCCATCACCGGCTGCGTGCGCTCGATCGCGGGCGATCCGCAGGTCGAGGTCGCCTTCGCCAATGAACGTCCGGGGCTCGCCGGCGAGCGGATCCGCCTGCCGGAAATCTCCAAGCGTCCGACCGCCCATGAACTGGCCGTGACCCGGGGTCTCGGCGATTCCATGGCCTTGCGTCTCGCCTGCCATGACCAGAAGGTTCATGCCGCCATGGCGCCGCAGGGTGCCGATGCGCGTGCCATCTTCGATGCGGTCGAGCAGGCGCGCGTGGAATCGCTCGGCTCGCTGCGCATGCCGGGGGTGGCCTCCAACATCCAGTCGATGAACACCGAGAAATATGCGAAAGCGAATTTCTCGACCATCAGCCGTCAGGAAGATGCACCGATCGGCGAAGCCGTCGCCATGCTGGTGCGCGAGAAGCTCACCGGCCAGAAGGCGCCGGAGACCGCAGGCAAGGTGCTCGACCTCTGGCGCCCCTTCATCGAGGACAAGGCGGGCGCCGACCTCGACAATCTTTCTACCGTCATTGAAGACCAGCAGGCCTTCTCCCGGGTGATCCGCCACATGCTGTCGGCCATGGAAATGGCCGAGGACATGGGTGACGACCAGGAGCAAAGCGAGGACGAGCAGTCCACCGACGAGGAGCAGCCCCGCAGCGGCGAGCAGGACCAGGAGACCTCTGAAGAAGAGGCCGGCCAGGATTCCGCACCCGCCGAAGAAAGCGAAGCCTCGCAGGAGCAGCTTGACGACGGCGAGATGGACGGTGCCGAAATCTCCGAAGAGGAGATGTCGGACGAGGGCGACGACGACAGCGAAACACCCGGTGAAATGCGCCGTCCGGCAACGCCGTTTGACGATTTCAACGAGAAGGTCGACTACAAGATCTTCACCCAGGAATTCGACGAGGAAATCACCGCGGAAGAACTCTGCGACGAGGCCGAGCTGGAACGCCTTCGGGCCTTCCTCGACAAGCAGCTCGCCCATCTGCAGGGCGCCGTCGGCCGGCTTGCCAACCGCCTGCAGCGCCGCCTGATGGCGCAGCAGAACCGCTCCTGGGACTTCGACCTGGAAGAGGGTTACCTCGATCCGGCGCGCCTGACGCGCCTGATCATCGATCCCATGCAGCCGCTCTCCTTCAAGAAGGAGAAGGACACCAAGTTCCGCGATACCGTCGTGACGCTGGTCATCGACAATTCCGGCTCGATGCGCGGCCGTCCGATCACGGTCGCTGCCTCCTGCGCCGATATTCTGGCGCGCACGCTGGAGCGCTGCGGCGTCAAGGTCGAGATCCTCGGCTTTACCACCAAGGCCTGGAAGGGCGGACAGGGCCGCGAGAAGTGGCTCGCGGGCGGCAAGCCGCCGGCGCCCGGTCGCCTCAACGATCTGCGCCATATCATCTACAAGTCGGCGGATGCCCCGTGGCGCCGGTCGCGCCGCAATCTCGGCCTGATGATGCGCGAGGGCCTGCTCAAGGAAAACATCGACGGCGAGGCGCTGATGTGGGCACATAATCGCCTGATCGGTCGCCGCGAACAGCGCAAGATCCTGATGATGATCTCGGACGGTGCGCCGGTCGACGATTCGACGCTGTCGGTGAACCCCGGCAACTATCTCGAGCGGCATCTGCGCGCCGTCATCGAGCAGATCGAGACGCGTTCGCCGGTCGAACTCCTGGCGATCGGTATCGGTCATGAC
>JAIXSF010000152.1 GCA_027484835.1 Rhizobiaceae bacterium
ATGCTCGACGTGCTCGGGCTCAACTCCACCCCCTGATCGTCAAGAGAGGAATTGTCGATGACCGGTACACTCGTGCTCGTGCGCCATGGCCAGAGCGACTGGAACCTGAAGAACCTGTTCACCGGCTGGCGTGATCCTGATCTCACCGAGCTCGGCGTGCAGGAAGCCAATGCCGGCGGCAAGGCGCTTGCCGATTACGGCATCAAGTTCGACATCGCTTTCACGTCCGTCCTCACCCGTGCGCAGAAGACCTGCAACATCATCCTCGAAAACGTCGGCCAGACGGGTCTGGAAACGATCAAGGACCAGGCGCTGAACGAGCGTGACTATGGCGATCTTTCCGGCCTCAACAAAGATGACGCCCGCGCCAAGTGGGGCGAGGAACAGGTGCATATCTGGCGCCGGTCCTACGACATCCCGCCGCCGGGCGGCGAGAGCCTGCGCGACACCGGCGCGCGCGTCTGGCCCTATTACCTGACCGAAATTCTGCCGCGCGTGCTGCGTGGCGAAAAGGTGCTGGTTGCGGCGCACGGCAACTCGCTGCGCTCGCTGGTCATGGTTCTCGACAAGCTCACCAAGGAGCAGATCCTCGGCGTCAATCTCGCGACCGGCGTTCCCATGGTCTACAAGCTGAACGCGGATTCGACTGTCGCTTCCAAGGAAGTGCTGGGTGACATGTCCGGCGCCCACTGAGCGCACCACTCTCTCCGAAATGAGAAAAGCCGCCCATAAGGCGGCTTCTTTCATTTTAGGGGGGCTATTCTCAGTTCGCTTGCTTGCGCATGAAACCCTGGATCAGTTCGGCAAGCGCTTCCGGCTGCTCGACGCAGGGGATATGCGCGCAGTCCTCGATCACTTCGAAACGGGCGCCCGGCACCAGCTGCGAACCCGCCTCGACCGTTGCAGGCGGCGTCGAGCCGTCCTGGTCACCGACGACGAAGAGCGTGGGCACCGTGATCGTCGGCAGCACTTCGGAGAAATCTGTGTCACGCAGGGCAATACATGTCGAAAGGTAGGCCGCTTTCGACTGGCGCGTCATCATCAGGCGATAGCCGGCCAGTTCGTCGGCGCGGTCGCCGTGGAAGGCCGGCGTAAACCAGCGCGCCATGGCGCTGTCTGCAGCGCTTTCGACGCCGCCCTGCTCGATCCCGGCAATGCGCTCGGCCCAGATCTCGGCGGTGCCGATGCGGGGAGCGGTGTCGCAGAGGATGAGCTTGCGGAACAGATCCGGCCGCTCCTGCCACAGGCCCTGGCAGACGAGTCCGCCGACGGAGAGGCCGCAGAAGGTGGCCTTGCGGATGCCGAGCTCGTCGCACAAGGTTGCGAGATCCGAGACGAGATCGGCCATGCCGAAGGGCTTGTCGGCACCGCCGGACAGGCCGTGGCCACGGCTATCGTAGAGCAGCACCGAAACATCGTCGCCGAGTTCGTCGAAGAGCGGCAGCCAGATGCGGAAATCGGTGCCGAGCCCGTTGGAGAAAACGATCAGGTTCTTGGCTTTCGCCTCTCCGATCAGCTCGTAGTGGACGACATTGCCGTTGATGGTGGTGAAGGCCAAGGTTCATACTCCTGTGGGCCGAAACGGCCCCTTGTTTCAATGCCGGCCCAAGCCGGGAATTCTCAGTGCGCCTCGTCCCAGTTGTGGGCGGCGCGGGCGTCGACCTTGAGCGGCACGCGCATGGACACGGCCGGCATGGCGGCGTTTTCCATGATATCGACGATCACAGGCATGGCGGTATCGACCGCCTCGTCCTCGACTTCGAAGATCAGTTCGTCGTGCACCTGCAGCAGCATGCGGACGCGCTCCGAGAGACCTGCCGCGGCAAGCGCCGGCTCGACCTGGATCATGGCGCGGCGGATGATGTCGGCGGCCGATCCCTGGATCGGGGCGTTGATCGCAGCACGTTCGTTAAAGGCGCGCATGGAGGGGTTGGACGATTTGATCTCCGGGTAATGGGCGCGGCGGCCGAAGATGGTTTCCACATAACCATGCTCGCGGGCGAAGGCCTTGGTGCTATCCATGTAGTCCTTGATGCCGGGGAAACGTTCAAAATACTTCTTGATGTAGTCGCCGGCTTCGGAACGCTCGATGCTCAACTGATTGGCGAGGCCGAAGGCGGAGATGCCGTAGATGATGCCGAAGTTGATCGCCTTGGCACGGCGGCGGACTTCCGACGGCATGCCCTCGACCGGCACGCCGAACATCTCCGACGCGGTCATCGCGTGAATGTCGACGCCATCGGCAAAGGCCTGGCGCAGCTGCGGGATATCGGCGACATGGGCGAGCACGCGCAGTTCAATCTGGCTGTAGTCGGCCGAAAGCAGCTTGTGGCCCGGCGTCGAGATGAAGGCCGTACGGATCTTGCGGCCTTCGGCGGTGCGGACCGGGATGTTCTGCAGGTTCGGCTCTGACGACGAGAGACGACCCGTTGTCGTGGAGGCGAGCGAGTAGCCGGTGTGGACGCGCTTGGTGTGCGGATGGATGTATCCGGGAAGCGCGTCCGTGTAGGTGGACTTAAGCTTGGTGAGCTGGCGCCAGTCGACGATCTTGCGCGGCAGCGGTGCGCCCTCGGCGGCAAGGTCTTCCAGCACCTGAGCAGAGGTCGACCACTGGCCGGTCTTGGTCTTGGACCCGCCGGGTAGGCCCATGCGGCCAAAGAGGATATCGCCGAGCTGCTTGGGCGAGCCAATGTTGAAACGCTCGCCGGCAAGTTCGTAAACCTCATCCTCAGCTGCAGCGGCCTTCTGGGCGAGTTCGCCCGACAGGCGCGAGAGGATCTGGCGGTCAACGGTAATGCCGCGCTCTTCCATATGGGCGAGC
>JAIXSF010000072.1 GCA_027484835.1 Rhizobiaceae bacterium
GGCATCCGGCTCGAAGATCGCCGCAACCGACGCGTCCTCCAGAAGCGCGATGTTGCGCAGATGCTCCTGCCCCATCATGCCGCAACCGACGATCCCGTAATTCAATCCTGCCACTCTTTCCTCCTGGGTTGGGCCGCCTAATGCAGCCCTTCATTTCAGCCGCGAGACGTAGCGCGCCACGGTATGGTCGAGCCAGGTGCGCGAGACTTCGGCGCGCACGCCGTCCGGATCCTGACTGATGCGTTGAATATGAACGATGGGTGCCCCGGCCATCTGGCCGAAGCTCTCTGGCGCCCAATCGGGCACCTGGTCGAGACCGATCTGGTCCTCGGCACGGGCTATCCAGAGCGACAGTTTCGTCCGGTAGAAGAGATAGAGGGATTCCGACACGGCTTCGGGATCGATCGCATCGATATAGGACCCGTCGAGCCAGATCTCCTCGAGCGCCGCAGGCTTGCCGGAGAGACGGCGCAGACGCCGGATCCGGTGTGCCTCGCCAGACATCCCGAAGGCCGGCAGTTCTGCCGGCTTCGGCAGCCGGTCGATGGACAGGATCTCGGCCGTCGGCAAACCGCCGCCGGCGAGCAGCTCCAGCCGGAACATCGCATAGACGGACTTCGGATCGGAGATCGCACGGACATAATTGCCGGACCCTTGGATGCGCTCCAGAAGCCCTCGGTTCTGCAGCTCCGCCAGCGCCTTGCGTAGCGTGCCCACCGCAATGCCGAGTTCCTCCGCCATCTCCCGCTCGGGCCGCAGCTTTTCTCCGTCGATCAGCCGCCCTGCCGCGATGTCGCGGACGAGAAGCTCGGTGATCTGCACATAGATCGGGAGGCTGCCGGGTGGAGGCGTCGCGGAATTGTGTGGCACTTCGGTATGCCCAAGAAAAAATTGATACACCATTGATCTACATCAAACCGGGTGTTACGCAAGAGGAAAGTTGGAGCCTTGGAGGAGACCTCAATGACTGTCGTACCCGTCACATCGGCCGATCTGGAAGGCGCGGAAGTGTCGTGGTTCGCAGCACTCTGCTCCGACGATTATCAGTTTCTCGGCGTGCCGGATGGGGCCCTGCGCTCCAGCTGGGAGCATTGCTCGGACATCGTCCAGAAGGCCGAACAGCTGGGCTTTCGCAACATTCTCTGCCCCTCTTCCTACCAGGTCGGCCAGGACACCCTCAGCTTCGTCGCCGGCTGCGCCCCGATCACGTCCAACATTAACATGCTGGCCGCCATCCGCTGCGGCGAGATGCAGCCGATCATGCTGGCGCGCACCGTGGCAACCCTTGACCACATGCTTAAAGGTCGCCTGACCCTCAATGTCATCAGTTCGGACTTCCCCGGCGAAGTTGCAGACAGCGCCTTCCGCTACAAGCGCAGCCACGAGGTCGTCGAGATCCTGCGCCAGGCCTGGACACGCGACACCATCGACCACGAAGGCGAGGTCTACCAGTTCAAGGGCGTTTCGACCGATCCGGCCAAGCCCTACCAGCAAAATGGCGGACCGCTTCTGTATTTCGGCGGCTACTCCCCCGATGCGCAGGAGCTCTGTGGCGCGCAATGCGACGTCTATCTGATGTGGCCGGAAAAGAAGGAACAGCTTGCCGAGCGGATGAAGGCAGTGCATGCGCGGGCGCAAGCCCATGGCCGCACGCTGGATTACGGTCTCCGCGTCCACATGATCGTGCGCGACACGGAAAAGGAAGCGCGCGACTACGCCGAATACATCGTCTCCAAGCTCGACGACGAATACGGCAAGCTGATCCGCGACCGCGCACATGACTCAATCTCGCTGGGTGTCGCCCATCAGGCCCGCGCCCGCGAACTGGCCGACCAGTTCGGCTACATTGAACCGCATATGTGGACCGGGATCGGTCGCGCCCGCTCCGGCTGCGGTGCAGCCCTTGTCGGCTCGACGGACCAGATCCTCTCGGAACTCGAAGCCTACAGAAAGATGGGCATCCGCGCCTTCATCCTGTCAGGTTATCCGCATATCGACGAGGCGGTTCACTTCGGCACCAAGGTGCTGCCGGAATTGACGACCGTCTCGCTTCCCCACGCCTATGGCCGCGTTCCCTCGGAAATGCCCGCCACCCCTCTTGGAAATGGAGTTCGCCGCTGATGCAGCGCGTCAATCTTACCCCTGATCTTACTCTTAGCCGCCTCGTCTATGGCATGTGGCGCATCGGCGACGACGCGGACACCTCGCCGAAGCATGTGCAGGCCAAGATCGAGGCTTGCCTCGCCCAGGGCATCACCACCATGGACCAGGCCGACATCTATGGCGGCTACACGGCAGAAGCGATCCTCGGCAACGCGCTGAAGGCAACGCCCGGTCTGCGCGACAAGCTCGAGATCGTCACGAAATGCGACATCGTCGCCCCGGTCGGTCGGCATTCGGCAGCCCGCGTCAAGTATTACGACACCTCGGCCGCACACATCACCGCCTCGGTCGAAGCCTCGCTCACCGACATGGGCACAGACTATGTGGACCTCCTCCTCATCCATCGCCCCGATCCGCTGATCGATCCCGATGAAACAGGCCCGGCGCTCGATGCCCTGATCGCCTCCGGTAAGGTCCGCGCCGTCGGCGTCTCCAATTTCCGCCCCTGGGACTTCTCGCTTCTGCAGTCTTCGATGGAAAACAATCTCGTGACCAACCAGATCGAGATGAGCCTTCTCGCCACCGACACCTTCGTGAATGGTGACCTCGCCTATCTACAGGAGCGCATGGTGCCACCGATGGCCTGGTCTCCGCTCGGCGGCGGCCGTCTTCTCGACGGATCGAAGCCGGACCTTCTCGCCGCCCTCAAGCGGATCGGCGCGGAGCATGGCGTCGACGAAACCGCCGTCGCTGTTGCCTGGCTTCTGCGCCACCCGGCCGTGATCCTGCCGGTCATGGGCACGAACTCGCTCGACCGTATCGCGAAGATCTCGGACGCCACCAAGATCGACATGGACCGCCAGACCTGGTTCGAACTCTATACGCTCGCGATTGGACGGGAGGTCGCCTGATGATGGCAGCCAACGACATCCATGCATTGGAGGCCGTCTTTGTGCCCGGCGCCGACAATCATCGGGCCTTTCGCAACGCGCTTGGCAGCTTCACCACGGGTGTGACCGTGGTGACGGCCATGACCTCAGACGGTCCGATCGGCATGACGGTCAACAGCTTTGCCTCTGTTTCCCTCGATCCGCCGCTGGTGCTGTGGTCGCCAGCCAAAAACTCGTCACGGCATGCGGCTTTCATTGGTGCCGAGCACTTTGCCATTCACGTTCTCGGCGCCGATCAGGATCATCTGAGCACGGCCTTCACGCGCGGCGGCAGCGGCTTCGACGGCATCGAGGTTGGGTTCAACGATGACGGTGTTCCGGTTCTTCCGGGCACGCTGGCCCGCTTCGAATGCCTTGGGCAGGCGCAGCATGACGCAGGCGATCACACGATCATCATCGGGAGAGTGATAAGGGTCGCACATCGGCAGGGAGAGCCGCTGTGCTTCTCAGGAGGACGGTTCGGACGCTTCGCCGTCTGACGTGAGTTTGGGAGGAGGTCGTCGGTGCATGGTCTCCATGCATCGGCGGGACGATCAAGGACGATCCGGGACAAGCGACGCAAGGAGGATTTTGCTCCGCAGCGGCCAGAAACGGGAACAGTCGTGTTTGCACGGCGGGAAAGAGTCTTCGATAGTCGCGCCGATTTGACTGATGGCAAAAACGGGTGGAGACATGAGCGCACTATCGAACCTGACCAATCTGATCGGCCGGCTCAACGCCGCCGTGTTGATGGTCGGCCTGTGGCTGGGCGCCGGTGCACTCGGCATCATGCTTTTCTTCATGCTGATGCAGGTCTTTTTTCGCTATTTCCTCGGCAACGCCCTGCCCTGGAGCGAGGAGGCCTCCCGCTTTCTGATGCTCTGGATGACTGGTCTTCTGGTCCCGACCGCCTTGCGTCAGGGAGGTTTCGTCGCCATCGGCATGATCATCGACCACCTGCCTAGGCTCCTATCGAGCCTGATCACCTTCGTTTTCCTGCTGCTCAGCGCAACCGTTCTCTATGTCGGCATGCGCATCGGCTGGAACGAGGTGACCGGCATCGGCGGACGTTTCGCCATGGCCGCCATCGCGGTTCCGACCTCGTTCGACCTTTCGACCTGGATGAAAGTGCCACGCGGCTGGATGATGGCCTCGCTTGCGGTCGGCGTCACCCTGATGTTCGTCGTCAACATCGAACTCCTGCTGCGTGCGCTCCTCAAGCTCACCGGACACGACCGCGAACTGATGCCGATCCGCATCGCCGGACAGCTGGGAGCCGAATGATGCTGAGCCTCTTCCTTCCTCTCTTCATCGTCTTCCTACTATTCGGCCTGCCGATTGTCTTCGGCCTGATTGCGGCACCGGCACTGATCCTCTGGTGGAACGGCCAGGAGCGCGACATCGTGCTGCTATACCGCAACATCTATGCGGGCATGGACAGTTTCCCGCTGATGGCGATCCCCTTCTTCATGCTGACCGGTGAACTGATGAACCGTGCCGGCATCACATTGCGCATCGTGCGCTTCGCCCAAGCCATGGTCGGCCACATGCGCGGCGGCCTAGCCCAGGTCAACGTCGTCGATTCCATGATGTTTGCCGGCATTTCCGGTTCCGCCGTCGCTGACGTCTCGGCGCTTGGCGCCATGCTGATCCCGGCCATGGAGAAGGAAGGCTATACCCGCCGCTTTGCCGCCGGCATCACGGCGGCATCCGCCATCATTGGCCCGATCATCCCGCCCTCCGGCATCATGATCATCTATGCCTATGTCATGGGTGAGAGCGTCGCTGCGCTGTTCCTCGCCGGCATCGTGCCCGGCGTCCTCATCGGCATCAGCCTGATGGTGATGATCCGCCTGCTCGCCAATCACTACGATCTGCCGGCCGCCACGAAGCGTGCATCATGGCGCGATCGCGGCCGGGCGATGATCGGCGCCTTCTGGCCGCTGCTCACGCCCGTCATCATCATGGGCGGCATCCTGGGCGGCATTTTCACCCCGACGGAAGCAGCCGCGATCGCAGCCGGTTATGCCTTCTTCCTCGGCCTCTTCGTCATCGGAACGCTGGAATATCGCGACATTCCCGGCATCCTGATGCGCTCTGCCATGACATCAGCCGTCGTCTTGCTGCTGATCGGCGCGGCCATGGCCTTCAAGACAGTCGCCTCGCTCGCCCATACGCCTGAAATGCTCGCCGACGTCTTCCTCAGCCTCAGCGACAACCCGCTGGTCCTGCTCTTCCTCGTCAACATCCTGTTGTTCGTGGTCGGTATGTTCCTCGATGCAGGTCCCGCGATCATCGTGCTGGGGCCGATCCTGGGGCCGATCTTCACCTCGCTCGGCGTCGATCCGGTCCATTTCGCGATCATCATGGTGGTGAACCTGACGGTCGGTCTGCTGACACCGCCGATGGGCCTCGTGCTCTTCGTCACGTCCTCGGTCTCCGGGCTGAAGGTCGAGACGGTCGCCAAGGCCGTCATGCCATTCCTCTTGGCGGAGATCGTGGTGATTTTCCTGATCACCTATTTCCCCGCTTTGACCCTAACCGTCCCGCGCCTTGCGGGCTTCGTCGACTAACTTGAGAAACGGGAGGTAACGACATGCTCAAGACCATGCTGAAGACCCTACTGCTGGCCAGCGCGCTGACCATCAGCGGGGTGGCACAGGCAGCCGATATCACGCTGCGCGCCACAGCAAACTCCAACGAAAATGACGAGGACTATGACGGCCTCGTCGTCTTCAAGAATTACATCGAGAACGCTTCGAACGGTGCGATCGCCGTCGAAATCTTTATGGGCACGCAGCTCTGCGCCACCGGCGAAGAATGCCTCCAGGGCATCGCCGACGGTTCGCTCGACGTCTACATCTCGACCTCGGGCGGCGCAGCCGGCCTCTTCCCCTATATCCAGGTTCTCGACCTGCCTTACCTGATGAGCGACGACCGGGTGGCAGAGGCCGTCCTGACGGGCGACTTCACCCGTAAGCTTCGTGAGCGCGCGCTTACCGACAGCGACAACAAGATCCGCCTGATGACCATCGGCAACACCGGTGGCTGGCGCAACTACGCCAACACCAAGCAGGCCGTGAAGTCTCCGGAGGATCTGAAGGGCCTGAAGATGCGCACCGTTCCCGCCGACCTGCCGCAGCAGGTTGCGACCGCAGTGGGTGCCGCACCGACCCCGATCCCGTGGCCAGAACTCTTCACTTCTCTGCAGACGGGGGTGGTCGAAGGCACGGCCAATGGCATCACCGACATCATGTCGATGAAGTTCCCGGATGCTGGCCTGAAGTATCTGACGCTTGATGGCCACAGCTACATGGGCGCTTTCTGGTGGATGTCAAACGACCGCTTCCAGGCCCTGACGCCCGAGCAGAAGCAGATCGTCGTCGATGGCTTTGCGGCCCTCCAGCAGGCAACCTTCGCCTCGCCGAAGCGCAAGGAAATCGCCGCCTATCAAGACTTCGCCAAGGCAGGCGGCGAAATTTACGTGCCGACACCGGCCGAGAAGGAAGCCTTCAAGACGGCTGTTGCTCCTGTCTTTGACTGGTTCAAGACCAATGTTACCGGCGGCGCGGAAGTCTTCGACGAGTTCACAGCAGCGGTTGCCGAGGCTCAGAAGAAGGTTGACGCCGAGCGTGCGGCTGATCTCAATTGACGCCAAAGGGATGCGCGGCACGCCCGCGCATCCCGTCCCACGCCCGCCGCCTGTCTGAAGGCCGCAATCCGCAGGGCGATTGAACCGAGGTGATCCATGCCAGTACCGTCGACAGTCTCGCCCGATCCGGAGCGGGAGCGTTCTTCTGCGACCATCCGTGATCAATGGCAGAGACTGTTTCCCGGACTCTCAGTCACGGTCCTGATCGCGCTGGCCTCGGCCTTTCTGTCCGAACACTACGGCGCGCCCGCCATGCTGCTCGCGATCCTGATCGGGCTTGCCCTGCACTTCCTTGCCGAAGACCCGAAGACGGCCGCCGGTCTCGACTTCGCATCGCGCGCCGTGCTTCGCATCGGCATCGCGCTACTCGGCCTCAGAGTGAGCGTCGCGATGTTCACCGAATTGGGGGCTGCCGTGATCGCGATGATCGTCGGCGCCGTCCTCATCACCATTCTGTTCGGCATCCTTGCCTCACGCCTTTCCGGACAGGGCACCGCCTTTGGCGTACTCACCGGTGGCGCGGTGGCGATCTGCGGGGCGTCTGCCGCCCTTGCCATCTCGGCAACGCTTGGAAACCGCAGCAAAGAAGCCGATCAGCAGATGGTCTTCACGGTCATCGGTGTGACCATGCTCTCAACTCTTGCGATGATCTTCTACCCGATCGTCGCGAGCATGGCCGGTCTCGACGACCACCAGACCGGCATCTTCCTCGGCGCGACCATCCATGATGTCGCGCAGGTCGCCGGCGCCGGCTTCTCGGTTTCCGTTCCCGCGGGCGAGACCGCCGTCTTCGTCAAGCTCATCCGCGTCACAATGCTGGCACCTGTGGTGCTCGTCGCCGCTCTCGCATTCCGACGCTCCGTCTCCGGCGATGTGAAGCGCCCGCCGCTTCTGCCCGGTTTCGTGATCGCTTTTCTCCTGCTCGGAGCGCTGAATTCGCTCGTTACCATTCCGACCGCTGTATCCGATTGGGCCGGCACGGTCTCACGCTGGGCGCTGCTCGTCGCGATCGCTGCCGTCGGCGTCAAGACATCGCTGCCGGAAGTGTTCAAGATCGGCGGTCGCGCAATCGGCGTGCTGGTCGCCGATACGGTCTTCCTGGCCCTGCTTGCCCTGTCGGCGATTGTGTTCCTCGGCCTATAGACCGAAAGCTGGAACGGTCGTCCTCAAACTTCGATACGCCTCTCGGTCTTGGGGTCGAAGAGATGCAGATGCGCAAAATCAAAGCCGATCGACATCACGTCCCCGTGCTTCAGTGACTGGCGCTCGGAGACCACGACGTTGATCTCCGGCTTACTGGCCGAGCTGATATAGGTCATCGAGCCGGTGCTCTCGACGATGCCGACAGGCAGGCGGATCTTTGCCTCGGCATCGGGAACCAGTCGCAGATGCTCCGGCCTCAGACCCACAATCAGGTTGGAGGCCGCGCCAACAGGCCGATGGAGTGGGATGATCTGAGGCGTATCCAGCTCAAGCACCAGCGACTTGCCGTCAGCACCGACGGTCGCCGGGATAAAGTTCATTGCCGGCGAACCGATGAAGCCCGCGACGAACTTGTTGACCGGCCGGTCGTAAAGCTCCAGTGGCGCGCCCTGCTGCTCGACCACACCTTGCCGCATGACCACGACATGATCCGCCATGGTCATCGCCTCGATCTGGTCATGGGTGACATAGACGGAGGTGGCACCCAGCCGGTCATGCAGCGAGCGGATCTCCTTGCGCA
>JAIXSF010000032.1 GCA_027484835.1 Rhizobiaceae bacterium
CAGTCGTAGCGGAAGAAGTACAGGTTGGCGAACTGCTGGGTCGGCAGCTGGTAGAGCTTGCCATCCGGAGCAGTCGTGAACGACTTGCCGATGAAATCATCGATGTCGAGGGTCGGGCTGGTGACGTCCTTGCCTTCGTTTGCCATCCAGTCCGTCAGGTTACGGACCTGCTGGTAGCGCCAGTGCGTGCCGATGAGGTCGGAGTCGTTGATGTAGGCGTCGTAGATGTTTTCGCCCGACTGCATCTGCGTCTGCAGCTTTTCAACGACGTCGCCTTCGCCGATCAGGTCATGGGTGATCTTGATGCCGGTGATGGCTTCGAAGGCCGGTGCGAGCACCTTGGATTCGTATTCATGCGTGGTGATGGTCTCGGAGACGACCTTGATTTCCATGCCGGCGAAAGGCTTCGCGGCATCGATGAACCACTGCATTTCCTTTTCCTGCGTGGCACGATCCAGTGCCGACATGTCGCCGATTTCGGCGTCCAGGAACTTCTTCGCCGCTTCCATATCGGCGAATGCGACGCCCGTCATGGCAAGAAGCATGGCAGCTGTCGTCGTCAAAAGGTGCTTTCGCATTGTATCCTCCCTAAGGTTGCGATTGCGTTCAGTTTTCAGTTCCGGGGATGGCGACCTCCCGCCGCCATCCGTCTTTTCTAGCCCTAGACGAAGCGGAAGACGCCGACGGCGTAGACCACGGACAGGGCGAGAGCCCACCACAGGTTCGGTCCAACGAGACCGAGCCAAGCGAGATGGATGAAAGCCGACCCGAGCAGCGACACGAAGAGGCGGTCACCGCGGGTGGTTTCGAAGCGAAGAATGCCGATCCGCGGATTGCCGCCGGGGGAGAGATACTCCCACACGGCCATCGACAGGATCAGGGCGAAGATCACGATGAAGAACACGGCCCTCGGCAGCGTCCAGGCCATCCATGAGAAATCCATTGAAGCCTCCTCAGACGCGGCCCAGGGCAAAGCCCTTGGCGATGTAGTTACGGACGAAGTAGATCACGAGCGCACCGGGAATGATCGTGAGCACGCCGGCTGCGGCCAGCACACCCCAGTCCATGCCGGAGGCAGATACGGTACGCGTCATGATGGCGGCGATCGGTTTGGCATCCGTCGTCGTCAGGGTCCGGGCAATCAGAAGCTCGACCCAGGAGAACATGAAGCAGAAGAAGGCGGCGACACCGATGCCGGAAGCGATCAGCGGCATGAAGATCTTCACGAAGAACTTCGGGAAAGAATAGCCGTCGATATAGGCGGTTTCATCGATCTCCTTCGGCACGCCCGACATGAAGCCTTCAAGAATCCAGACAGCCAGCGGAACGTTGAACAGGCAGTGCGCGATGGCGACGGCAATGTGCGTGTCGATCAGGCCGAAGGCGGAGTACAGCTGAAAGAAGGGCAGCGCGAAGACGGCCGGCGGCGCCATGCGGTTGGTCAGGAGCCAGAAGAACAGATGCTTGTCACCCAGGAAGCGATACCGGGAGAAGGCATAGGCTGCCGGCAGAGCGACGGCGACTGCAATCACCGTGTTCATGCACACATAGATGATCGAGTTGATGTAGCCCTTGTACCACGACGGATCGGTGAAGATCACGGCGTAGTTGGCAAGGGTCGGGTTGACGGGCCAAAGCGAGAAGGCGCCGGTGATCTCTGCATTCGTCTTAAAGCTCATGTTGACGAGCCAATAGATCGGCAGGAGCAGGAAGATGATGTAGATCGTCGGGACCAGGAAGCCGAGACCGGCGCGATTGTCAGTGCGTTTCATCGGTATCTCCCTCAGTCCTTTGCGTCACTGTTGGTCATGACGGTGTAGAAAACCCAGGACAGTGCGAGGATGATCAAGAAGTAGATGATCGACATCGCCGCCGCCGGACCAAGGTCGAACTGGCCGACCGCCATCTTGACGAGGTCGATGGACAGGAAGGTGGTCGAATTGCCCGGGCCGCCGCCTGTGAGGACGAAGGGCTCGGTGTATATCATGAAGCTGTCCATGAAGCGCAGCAGCACGGCGATCAGAAGCACGCGCTTCATCTTTGGCAGCTGGATGAAGCGGAACACCGACCAGCGTGATGCGCCATCGATCTTGGCCGCCTGGTAATAGGCATCCGGGATCGAGACGAGGCCGGCATAGCAGAGCAGCACGACAAGGCTCGTCCAGTGCCAGACGTCCATGACGATGATGGTCACCCATGCATGGATCGGGTTCTGCGTGTAATTGTAGTCGAAGCCGAGGGCGTTCAGCGAATAGCCGAGAAGACCGATGTCGACGCGGCCGAAGACCTGCCAGATCGTGCCGACGACGTTCCACGGAATGAGCAGCGGCAGGGCCATCAGCACGAGGCAGACCGGAACGCCCAGTCCAGTTTTCGGCATGTTGAGCGCGATGAAGATGCCGAGCGGCACCTGGATCGCCAGAATGATCATGGAGAAGATCAGGTTGCGTCCAAGCGCATCCCAGAAGCGATCGGACGAGAGGATATCGGCGAACCAGTCGGTGCCGGCCCAGAAGAATTGATTGTTGCCGAAGGTGTCCTGGACGGAATAGTTCACCACTGTCATCAGCGGGATGACGGCCGAGAAGGCCACCAGCACCAGAACCGGAATGACCATGAACCAGGCTTTGTTGTTCCAAGTCTTTTCCATGGTTCAGCCCTCCATTCCAACGCGCCAGGAATCGGCGAAGATGCCGACCCCCTCGGGGACGAATGTGACCTTCGGATCTGCGGGGATATCCGCATCCTCGGGGATGACGATCGACAGCGGATTGCCGGCAAACTGCGCCCGCACGATCTTCTGACGGCCGATATCCTCGACCTTGGCGACGGTCAC
>JAIXSF010000112.1 GCA_027484835.1 Rhizobiaceae bacterium
CAGATCCGCATCCAGGCCTCCGGTGGTCTCTCCGACGCCGACATCGAGAAGATGGTGAAGGACGCCGAAGCCAATGCCGAGGCCGACAAGAAGCGTCGTGCTGTCGTCGAAGCCAAGAACCAGGCCGAAAGCCTCGTTCACTCCACCGAGAAGTCGGTGAAGGAGTATGGCGACAAGGTTTCGGAAACCGATCGCAAGGCGATCGAGGATGCGATTGCCGCCCTGAAGGGCTCGATCGAAGCCTCCGAGCCCGATGCCGACGACATCCAGGCCAAGACCCAGACGCTCATGGAAGTTTCCATGAAGCTGGGCCAGGCCATCTATGAAGCCCAGCAGGCCGAAGGCGGTGCAGGTGACACGGATGGTGGCAAGGACGACAACGTCGTCGACGCCGACTATGAAGAAGTGAAGGACGAAGACGCGAAGAAGTCGGCTTGATGCAGAGCCGCTTCGGACGCCGTTCCATGCGCTGGCTGGCCCTCGGGCCAGCCACCTTTTCGTTGATGCTGACGACCGGTGCCATGGCTCAGGACAGGGGGCAGGTCAGCGTCGTTCACCGCCAGGTGAGCGCCGCCGAGGCCAAGGTGGCCAAAGCGATTTCCGCTAAGGACACCAACTCCCTTTCCCGCCTCGGGAACCAACTCGGGGGCATCATCGAAGCTGCACTGCAAAGGCGCGAGAACGGTGGCGAGGTCTCTTCCTGCGACATGGCCGCCCATTCGCTGGCCTTTGCGGCGGTGACGTCCGCAGACGGACTGATCAGCAAAGGTGAGGCGCGCAAGCTTCTGATGCAGGATGCGATCTCTGCAGCCGCCGACTTCCAGAAAGACATGCAGGCCTGCGACAAGCAGGCCGGCAAGGCAACTGGCAGCCACACGAGCGTTGGGAAAGCTTTGAGAGCTTTGTAAGACCATGGCAAAAGCAGATTTCTACGAGACCCTCGGGGTTGACCGGACGGCGGACGAGAAGGAGCTGAAGAGCGCCTTCCGCAAGCTGGCCATGAAATACCATCCGGACAAGAACCCGGGTGACGATGAGGCCGAGAAGAAGTTCAAGGAACTGAACGAGGCCTATGAAACGCTGAAAGATCCGCAGAAGCGTGCGGCTTACGACCGCTTCGGCCACGCTGCCTTCGAACAGGGCGGCATGGGCGGCGGCGGTTTCGGTGGCGGCGGCGGATTTGCCGGCGGCGGCTTCTCCGATATCTTCGAGGACATCTTCGGGGAGATGATGGGCGGCGGCCGCGGCGGTCGGGCCCGCTCGACCGGTGGCCGCGAACGTGGCGCAGACCTGCGCTACAACATGGAAATCAGCCTCGAAGAGGCCTTTACCGGCAAGACGGCGCAGATCCGGGTTCCGACCTCGATCACCTGCGATGTCTGCACGGGTTCGGGCGCCAAGCCTGGAACGCAGCCAAAGACCTGCACGACCTGCCAGGGTTCGGGGCGCGTGCGCGCGGCCCAGGGCTTCTTCTCGATCGAACGGACTTGCCCAACCTGTCACGGTCGGGGCCAGACGATTTCGGATCCCTGCGGCAAGTGCCACGGCCAGGGTCGGGTAACGGAAGAGCGGTCGCTCTCCGTCAGCATTCCCTCGGGCATCGAGGACGGCACGCGCATTCGTCTGCAGGGCGAGGGAGAAGCCGGCCTGCGCGGCGGACCCTCGGGCGATCTCTACATCTTCCTGTCGGTCAAGCCGCACGAGTTCTTCCAACGTGACGGGGCGGATCTCTACTGCTCGGTACCGATCTCGATGACGACGGCGGCCCTCGGCGGCACGTTCGATGTGGTGACACTCGATGGCACAAAATCACGGGTCACGGTGCCGGAAGGCACCCAGGCGGGCAAGCAGTTCCGCCTGAAGGCGAAGGGCATGCCGGTCTTGCGTTCGACGCAGGTGGGCGATCTCTATATCCAGATCCAGATCGAGACGCCGCAGAAGCTGACCAAACGCCAGCGCGAGCTGCTGCAGGAGTTCGAGCAGCTGTCGTCGAAGGAGAACAATCCGGAATCGACGGGCTTCTTTGCCCGGATGAAGGACTTTTTCGATACGCTGAGCGACTGAGCGAACGGTCGTCAGAGACAAGATTTGCAAGGGGCGGTCCTGAAGGGGCCGCCCCTTTTGCATGAGTTCAGGCGAGCAGATGCGGCTGACGCAGGATGAACCACGCGAAGTGCCTGTGGATCGCCGGCGCAATGCCATAGACGATCGACAGCACCATGATCGGCGCCAGAAGCGCTGTGCGGGCCCAGATCGGCCAGCCTTCGGTGAGCGGCATCAGGACATAAAGAATGCCGGTCACGAACGGGTAGATGACAAGCAGCATCAGCAGAGCAAGGCGGTGCTTGGACGGTGTCGGGCGGGATGCAGATGGGTTGGACATGGGAGGCTCCATAAGAACGGTACGTTTCGTTTATATTGAAACGGGCCGTTTCGTTCAATAGATTTTTGTGCTAGGGATCGGCCATGGGAGCACAGACTGTGACAACGACTGCACACGATATCACAAAGCGCACATCGATCGGCGCGCAACGGAACCCTGCGAGCGAGGATGCGATCCTTACCGCTGCGGCTGAAATCCTCAGCGAAGGGGGACTATCGGCCTTTTCGATCGAGGCGGTGGCGCGGCGCGCAAAAGCCGGCAAACCGACGATCTACCGCTGGTGGCCTTCGAAGGCGGCACTGCTTCTCGATGTCTATCACCGGCAGAAGGGCGAGACCTTCTATCCTGACACCGGAACTGCACGCGGCGATCTGATCGCCTTTCTCGAAACGTTGCTCGGCTTCTGGCAAAGGAGTGGCGGAGAGGTGTTCCGCTCGATCATCGCCGAGGCACAGAGCGATCCGGCGGCTCTGGAGGCGCTGCGTGACTATGCCGTCACGCGCTGCAGGGCAAGCGGAGTAATCCTCGAGCGGGGCGTGGCGCGTGGTGAAATCCGTGCCGGCCTCGATATTGCGCTTGTTATGGAACTGTTCTCCAGCTTCTGCTGGCAGCGACTGCTGACCGGTCGGCTTGACCCGTCACGCGATCAGATAGCGCATATCGTCGATGCGGTGCTGACCGGCTTTGCCACGAAGGGTCGTGACGCTCAGTAGTGCGGCGGGCGGGTGATGGCCGGGGCTTCCAGGCCCTGCTCTTCCAGTGACAGGAAGCGCTCCGTCAGCCGATCCAGCTTGGCCCGGGTCTGCTCGACCACCTTCCATTGCTCGGTCAGCTGGTCCGACAGTTCCTCGATCACCCGCGTCTGATGGGCAACGGTCTCTTCCAGACGCGTGATGCGCTCGTCCTGCGTGTCCATGATCTTCTCCATCGTCTCTCTCGGGCCTAAATGCCGCAAGACGAAGGCGCGGTCAAACGCCGACTGCGTGAAGCGTCAGCGCTGCTTCTTCTTGCGATACGGCATGATCATGACGGCCGATGCCGTGACTGCTGCGGCAAAGGTCAGTGCAAGCGGGACCGCCAGCATCAGCGCCGGCAAAACCGGATCGCTAGAGCGGGACAGGGAAGTGCCGAGGCCGCCGAGGTCGAGCCAGATGATGGCGAAAGCGACCAGGAAACCAAGGAAGGCGCCAAAAGCAGCGTTGAGGGCGAGGAAGCCCAACATCTCCCAGTGGTCGCGTCTGGTTCTTCAGGTGTCAGATCATCGGGATGCTGCGGCATGGCGTGGCCTCCGGCTCAGCTGTGCACTCAAACTAGCGCTTTGTGCCAGGAGTTCCATGTCGCGAGGCGCCGCATGGGTGGACCGACCAGAGATTGGCGCTTGTGCCTTGCCATACCCGACCAATCGGCCTAGCTCATGACGACAGCGATTCCGACCGATGACCCAGAAAACACAGATCCACCGGCTCAAACTCAGCGACTTCCGCAACTACGCGCAGGCAGGCCTCGCGCTGGACGGACGGCATATTGTGCTGGTCGGCGACAACGGTGCGGGCAAGACCAATTTCATGGAGGCGATCTCCTTACTGTCGCCGGGTCGAGGTCTGCGTCGCGCCGTGCTTTCGGACATTCCGCGGCTTGGGGCATCGGCGAGCTTCACGATCTTTGCAGCGATCGACGGCATGGCCGGCGAGGCCGATATCGGGACGGGGACGGAAACCACCGAAGAGAACAATCTGGTCCGACGTCTGCGGATCAACGGCGCGCCGGCGAAGTCGGTCGACGAGCTTACCGATCACCTGCGTATCCTGTGGCTGACGCCGGCGATGGACGGATTGTTTACCGGCCCCTCGGCGGACAGGCGCCGTTTCCTCGACCGTCTGGTTCTGTCGCTCGACCCGGCCCATGGCCGACGGGCAAGCGACTTCGAGCGCGCGATGCGCAGCCGAAACAAGCTGCTTTCCGAAGGACGCTTCGATCCGACCTGGCTGTCTGGCATCGAACAGCAGATGGCAGCCCTCGGGGTCGCGATGGCAGCAGCGCGGCGGGAAATGCTTGGCCTGCTCTCCGGTCTGATCGAGGCGGACCGACAGACATCCCCCTTCCCCTCGGCCTCACTCGCCTTGACGGGCTTTCTCGACGCACTCGCGGATCTCCCGGCCTTCGAGCTGGAGGAACGCTATATCGAGATCCTTGCCCAGTCGCGCCACCGGGATGCGGCAGCAGGGCGAACGCTGGACGGCCCGCACCGCGCCGATCTCATGGTGCGGCATATCGAGAAGGACATGGATGCCGAGCGCTGTTCGACGGGGGAGCAGAAGGCGCTCCTGATCGGACTGGTCCTTGCCCACGCCCGGCTGGTTGCAACCATGACCGGGTTTGCGCCGATCCTGCTGCTCGATGAAATCGCCGCACACCTGGATGAGGGACGCCGCGCGGCATTGTTTGCCCGCATCGATGCCCTGGGCGGTCAGGCCTTCATGACGGGGACGGACAAGGCAATGTTCTCGTCACTTGGCGACCGGGCACAGTTCGTCACCATCAGGGATGGACAGATCGATGGCTGAGGCTGCTTTTCTTCTTCCTACCCCGGTGGCAATGTGACACCCATGGATCCGCTTTCGCCCGAAGAACTCTCCCGCTATCACCGCCATATCCTGCTGCCCGAAGTCGGTGGCCACGGGCAGCAGCTGCTGAAAGCCGCGCGCGTCATGGTGATCGGAGCGGGTGGCCTCGGCTCGCCGGTGTTGCAGTATCAGGCGGCCGAAGGGGTGGGCACACTCGGGATCGTCGACGACGACGGGGTCTCGCTCTCCAATCTCCAGCGGCAGGTGATCCATGACACGGGAACGCTGTCGGAGAAGAAGACGGAGAGTGCTGCGCGCGCCATCGCCCGGCTCAACCCTCATTGCCGAACCTTGCGCTACGAAGAGCGCTTCACTGCCGAGTTCGCCCGGGACTACCTGCCCCGATACACGCTCTTGATCGACGGCTCAGACAATTTTTCGACACGCTATGCGGCAGCGGCTGCAGCCGAGTTCGCAAAAGTGCCTCTGGTGACGGGGGCGGTCGGGCGCTTCGACGGGACTGTCACTGTCTTGAAGCCCTATGAAAGCGGGCCAGATGGCCTGCCCTATCCCCGGTACACCGATCTCTTTCCCGAACCGCCGCCTGAAGGCCTCGTCCCGGCCTGTGCGGAAGCCGGCGTGATCGGGGCGCTCACCGGCGTCATCGGCACGCTGATGGCGATGGAAGCGATCAAGGTGATCACCGGCATCGGCGAGCCGCTTCTCGGCAGGCTTCTGATGTATGACGGGCTGGCGGCGCGCTTCGACACGATCCGTTACAAGCGGCGGGCCGGAACATGAACGTGGCGATCGGCCGGATTGATGAGAAATTTACGCGCTACGAGGAACTGTTGGCGCTGATCATGGGCTCTTTTGCCTATATGGATCCGTTGATCGACCCGCCATCTTCCGCGCACCGACTGACTGTCGATTCGCTCAGGGACAAGGTGCGGGACGAGATCGGCCTGATCGCCGAGGATGACGGCCGGCTCGTCGGTTGTGCCTTCTTGAGGCCAGAGCCTGATTTTCTCTATGTCGGCAAGCTTGCGGTCTCGCCGGAGGCGCAAGGGGCCGGCATCGGCAGCCGTTTCCTGACAGAGGCAGAGGCGATCGCACGGGAGCTTGGAAAGCCGGCTCTGCGGCTTGAGACCAGGATCGAACTCACTGGTAACCACAAGCGGTTCGGCGCCTGGGGTTTTGTGAAGACGGCCGAAAAGAGCCATGCGGGCTACGACCGCATCACCTTCATCGAGATGCAGAAGCAACTGGGCTGAGGTGCCTCAGCTTCGGTTCGGCAGGACCCTGTTCGGCGGCCGGTGGCCGTCGAAATAGGTGCGGATGTTGATGATCACCTTGTCGCCCATGTCGGTGCGGCCCTCGATCGTGGCCGAGCCGGTATGCGGTAGAAGAACCACCTTGCCCTCGTTGGCGAGTTTCACCAGCTTCGGATTGACCGCAGGCTCGTTCTCGAAGACGTCGAGCCCGGCACCGGCGATCTTGCCGGCACGCAACGCCTGCACCAACGCATCTTCATCGATGATATCCCCGCGGGCGGTGTTCACCACGTAGCTTGTCGGCTGCAGCAGCGCGAGGCGACGGGCCGAGAGCAGGTGGAAGGTCGCCGGCGTCGAAGGGCAGTTGACCGAAACGATGTCGACCCGGGCGAGCATCTGGTCGAGGCTGTCCCAATAGGTCGCTTCCAGCTCGTCCTCGGTCGCCGGATTGACCCGCTTGCGATTGTGATAATGGATCGACAGTCCGAAAGCCTTGGCGCGGCGGGCAACGGCCGTGCCGATGCGCCCCATGCCGATTATGCCGATGCGCTTACCCCAGATGCGGCGCCCGAGCATCCAGGTGGGCGACCAGCCCTCCCATTCGCCCGGCTTGTCCATCAGCACGCGCGCGCCCTGCACCAGACGGCGCGGGACGGCCAGGATCAGCGCCATGGTCATGTCGGCCGTATCTTCGGTCAGAACATTCGGCGTGTTGGTGACCGTGATGCCCTTCTTTGCGGCAGCATCGATATCGATGTGGTCCGTACCATTGGAGAAACTGGCAATCAGCTTCAGCTGAGGACCGGCCTCGGCGATCAGGGCAGCATCGATTCGGTCGGTGACGGTCGGGACCAGAACATCCGCAACCTTCACAGCATTGATCAATTCTTCGCGCGTTCGCGGCGTGTCATCGACGTTGAGCTCGGCCTCGAAGAGCTCGCGCATGCGCGTTTCCACGGCGTCAGGCAGTTTCCGGGTGATATAGACCTTGGGTCTTTTCCTGTTCGTCATGGTCTGGTTCGATACCTTGTTCAGAACTCGTTAACCAAGTCGCGGGATACTTCGATCCCTAGAAGGGCAATTTCTACCAAACCCGTCGGCGAAGACAAACAAAACTCGTCAGCCTGCGACGGTTTTGTCGAGGCGATGCGCGCCGCGGCCCCGGGTTGTCGAGAAAGCACTTCATTTCCATAGCTTAGCCCGGAATGATCATGTTTCATAACCTGTGCCGCGTCAGCCTTGCATTCAGCGTCATGCTGCTGTCTTTCGTGGCCGGCCCGATCGCCGGTCATGCCCAGTCGTCGACAAAGGGATCAAGCGGTCTGCCGTTGCCCCGCTTCGTCAGCCTGAAGGCCGAAAAGGTCAACCTTCGCATCGGCCCCAGTACCGATTACGCCGTCTCCTGGCGCTACATGAAATCGGGCCTGCCGGTGGAAATCATCCGCGAATACGAAAACTGGCGACAGATCCGCGATGCCGATGGCACCGAGGGCTGGGTGAATCAGACCCTCTTGACCGGCGAGCGCACCGCAGTCGCCGCCCCATGGATGCGCGGCAATGGCGACAACGTCTACGTGATGATGCGTCGTGATTCCAACTCGTCTGCCGCCATCATCGCCAAGCTCGAGCCGGGTGTCGTGCTCAAGCTCAGCGAGTGCAATGGCAACTGGTGCCAGGCCGAGACGGGTGGCGTCACCGGTTGGGTATCGCAGAACGAGATCTGGGGCGCCTATCCCGGAGAGGCCTTCAAATAAGGCCGATCGCTGCAGCACCATTCTTCAGCGACATCATCGGGCGCGGTCCGATCTGCTGGATGACGACGCCTGCGGCATAACAACCGAGATGGGCGCAATCCTCCAGGCTCCGGTCATTGGTGTAACCGAACAGGAAGCCGGATGCGAAGAGATCGCCGGCGCCGGTGGTATCCACCACATGGGCCACCTTTGTCGCGGGCACACGGATACGCTGGTCGTCCTTGACCACAACGGCACCATTCTCGCCCATGGTCACGGCTGCCAGCTTGCAATCTTTCGAAATCAGGTCGAGTGCGTGGGCAAAATCGTTGGTCTCGTAAAGTGACAGGTCTTCCTGCTCGTTGGCGAAGACGACGTCGCCGGTACCGGAGCGCATGAGCTCGAGAAACTCCGAGCGATAGCGGCCGACGCAGAAGCTGTCGGAAAGCGTCATCGACATTTCCCGACCGGCTTCATGGGCAATGCGGGCACAATCGAGGATCGCCTGCTTGGCGCGCGGCGGATCCCAGAGATAGCCTTCGAAATAGGTCACCTTGGATTTCGCCACCACGTCCGGCTCGACGTCTTCAGGGCCAAACTCGACGCAGGCGCCGAGATAGGTGTTCATCGAGCGCTCGCCGTCTTCGGTGACGAAGATCATGCTGCGGGCGGTCGGCGGCTGGCTGCCAAGCGGACGCGTCCGGAAGTGGACACCCTGGGCGCGGATGTCATGGCTGAAGATCTCGCCGAGCTGATCTTCCGAAACCTTGCCGAAATAGGCAGCCTTGCCGCCGAAATTGGCGATACCGGCCGCGGTGTTGCCGGCACTGCCGCCGGAGGCTTCCACGGCGGGGCCCATCAACGCGTAGAGGCGTTCGGCACGCTCCGCGTCGATCAGATTCATTGCGCTCTTGGTGATGGCGTTGTCGATCAGAAACTGGTCGTCGCAGCGAGAAATAATGTCGACGATCGCGTTTCCGATCGTCAGGACATCGAACTGGCTCATGAGGTCAGGGGCTCCGTTTGCGTGCCCAACGGTCATAGCCATTTTTGCAGCCTTGGGAAGGGGGAAGCGCGGGAACGTCATCTGGCCGTTACATGCGGCGGCTAGGGATAGCCAAGCGGACGGCCAACTCCCCTGGACGTCCCGCGGACCATCACGGTTCCGCACGGGAGAGCCGACCACGGATGTACTGGCGGCGGATCCCAACCCGGTTCGGCCGGGCGTCGAAGCAGGCTCAAGCCTGCTTTTGTCGTTTCTGGCGGATTGGCCGGCGGCAGCAAGAAGCCTAAACAGGTTTCATCTTGCCATTGCCGAGTCGATTTTCATGTCTGCCGTTGCCCAGGACGTCCTCCCCATCTTCCTCCTCATTCTCTTCGGCTGGGCGCTCGTGCGGCTGAAGATCCTTGCCGCCGAGATCGGGGACGGGCTGGGCGACTTCGTCTTCAAGGTCGCAGTGCCCCTCCTGCTGCTGCGCACGATCGCCAATGCCGATTTTCACGGCGCGTCGCCCTTCCGCCTCTGGATCGCCTATTTCACCGGCGTCTTCGTCACCTGGACGATCGGGCATCTCGTGGCGACCCGGATATTCAAGCGTGACCAGAAGCTCGGCGTACTGGCCGGGGTTTCCTCTGCCTTCGCCAACAATGTCTTCATCGGACTGCCTCTCGTGGAGCGCACCGTCGGTCCAGAAGGGATCGTCGCCATGTCGATCCTGCTCGCCATCCATCTGCCGCTGATGATGATTGCCGGCGTTCTGGCCATGGAGCGGGCGGAACAGCAGAGCGGTGGCCGCAAGGCGGAAGGGATCCTGTCGGTCCTGAGGCAGGTGGGTCGGAGCCTGATCCGCAATCCCCTGATCATCGGTCTTGCGGGCGGTATCCTGTTGCAGATCGTCGGCACGCCCGTCCCGGCGCTGATCGATGGGGTCGTGGCGCAGGTGGCCGGCATGGCCGCGCCGGCCGCGCTGATCTCGCTTGGCATGACGCTCAACAAATACGGCATGGCAGGAAATGTGAAGATCGCCAGCAGCATCTCGCTGTTGAAACTCGGCCTGATGCCGGCCGTGGTTTGGCTGGCATCGACCCTGCTCGGCCTTTCGCCGCAATGGACGGCAGCACTCGTGCTGACCTCATCCGTGCCGACAGGCATCAACGCCTGGCTGATTGCCAGCCGTTTCGGCGTCGGTCAGGGTCTGGCGGCATCCGTCATCACGCTGTCGACGGCAGCGGGTGTGGCGACGGTCTCGCTGTGGGCATTGCTGCTGCTCTGAAGCCCGGAAACGAAAACGCCCGACCACGAGGGCCGGGCGTATAACTGAAACCGATCCGAACGGTCGGTTAAGCCTTTGCCGATCAGGGCGTTGCAGGCTGTGCAGGTGCAGCCGGGGCTGTCTCAGCCGGTGCTGCAGGAGCAGCCTCTGCCGGAGCGGCAGGAGCGGCCTCGGCGGGTGCTGCGGCCGGGGCCTCAGCCGGTGCTGCAGCGGCGTCTGCCGGAGCTGCATCGGCAGGAGCCGCGGCACCGTCGGCGGGTGCTGCGTCAGGCGTCGGCAACGGAACCGGGCTGTCTGCCATCGTGTGCAGATAGACGATCAGGTTGGCGCGCTCGTCGTCCTTCTTGATGCCGGCAAAGCCCATGGCGGTGCCAGGGATATGCTGCTTCGGAGCAAGCAGGAACTCGTTCAGGTGATCCCAGGTCCAGAGTTCCGTGCCGCCCTTGGAGAATTCGGTCATGGCAGCGGAGTAGCTGAAGCCTTCATGCGAAGCGATCGGACGGTCGACAAGGCCATAGAGATTCGGGCCAACCTTGTTGGCGCCGCCCTTGTCGACGGTGTGACAGCTGGCACACTTCTTGAATACGCCTTCACCGGCGGCCGCATCGGCGCTGGCGAGAAGCACGGCGATCGGGGTCGCTGCAGCTTCAGGTGCTGCCTCCGCAGGTGCGGCTTCTTCTGCCACGATGGCGAAGCCTTCCTTCTCAGGCGTTTCCGAGTGGAAAATGCCTTCCGAAGCGATGGAGACAGACATAAGGACGAAGACTGTGCCGAGGAAGGCACCCACGCCCATATTGGTATAAGAGTTCATCTGCAAAGCTCCCCGTGCAGCCGGCCGATGAGCAACCGGACGATCTTGAAATCGCGCGGAACCTATGTCTTTTGCATAACACTTGCAACACGATTATGGTCC
>JAIXSF010000219.1 GCA_027484835.1 Rhizobiaceae bacterium
CCAGTTCCGGCCATTCCGGATGGCGCGACCACAATTCAACGACGTCTTCGGTACCCTTCAGGGTGCTTCCGCCTGCGAGATGGAAGAAGCTGTTCCAGTTCTTCGGCACCGTCTCTTCGAGCCGATCCTCTGAGGTGAAGCCGACATAGGCCGTTCGCACGCCGAGGTCGCGGAAGATGTGTTCGGCATGGCGGCTTTTGGCGAGAACGAGATCGATCCCCTTTAGCCGGCCGATGTGACGTCGAGGGAAGCGCTCCTGGTTGGGGCAGAGCACATTGAACCGCCCCGCCGTAAACCAACGTGGAAAGGCACGTTCGATATGGATGATGGTTTTCGCCTGCTTGCGCCGAAGGAGGCGATCGAGCAGGGGCCTTGCACGAATGCCTTTCGTCGCGATCCCGTCGGCCCGACCAATTGATGCCAAAGCGTCGATCAGGAGATTTGTGTCTCGCGTCAGCCCGAAGCTGTTGTCCTTGTTGACAATCAGGATGTCGAGAAGGTCCGGTGCGGCCATGCTCAGGCTTTCGTTACGGGATCTGGCGCGCCCACGTGCGCTCCGGACGTTCCCAGCATGTCGGAATACACTGCCTTGAGCTGATCTGCTTCGCGCGCCAATGCGAAGGATGCAACCACGTGTTCGCGCCCTTTGCGACCGGCCTGCATCGCCTTCTGTGGTTCGAGGAATGTCGCGATGGCGTCGCGCAGGCGTTCGTAGTCGCCTGCCGGAACGACTGATCCGGTCTCACCTTCCACGATCATCTCCGCATAGGCGCCGGCGTCGCTTGCGACGACCGCGGTACCGGATGCCATCGCTTCCAGTGGCGTGAGGCCGAAACCTTCGTTGCGGGACGGCGCCACATAGAGCGTCAGGCGGCGATACCACGGCTTGATGTCGTCAACTTCGCCGAGGAAGCGAATGCGGTCGGTCAGGCCGGCTGCCGCAATATCGGCCTTCAGCTTGTCGGCAAAGCTCGTGTGTTCGGCCGTGATGCGGCCGGAGATGACGGCCGTCCATTCCGGGTTGTCCGGCAAGAGCTCGATCATGGCCCGCACGAACAGGTCCGTTCCCTTCTGGTGGCGGACCCTGCCGAAGCAGCCGACCAGATGGCGCCCCTTCAGGTCGACAGGAATGGTTGTGTCGATTTCGTCCGAGGGATGAAAGAGGGCGAGATCCACACCATGCCGGATGACGCGGTGCGGCACCTTCAGGAAGGACCCGGACTTCGCGTTGGTGGCAACGACCGCATCCATCTTCGAGATCAGCCAGCGCGTATAGCGGCTATGGTGACGCTGCGCCGCCGAGGTGAAAAGCAGCTTCAATGGCATCCGCAACACATCCCGCAGGACGAGCCCGGCCAGCATCTCGTTGTTGCGTCGGGCATGCCAGACCCGTGGTCTGCCGTTCCTTGGCTTTTTCCAAAGCGCCGGCAGCTGCGACCAAGGCATTTTCGGCAGATGGTCAGGCAGGCCGGGGCCAAGCGTCAGGATGCCCAGCCCCTGGCGTTGCTGTTCTGGAATGAGCTGGATGACGGTCGATGTCACGCCGGAGAGGCGCCGCTTGAAATGCGGCGCAATCACTGTGATCTCGTCGAGGGATTGCGCCACAACAGGGCCCTTTTCGACTTAGATCAACCCCACTTGACCGCGAGGATCTCGTAGGCCTTGGAGCCGCCTGGGGCGACGACTTCGATGTTGTCGCCGACTTCCTTGCCGATCAGCGCGCGGGCGATCGGGGAGGAGATCGAGATACGGCCGGCCTTCACGTCGGCTTCCTGGTCGCCGACGATCTGGTAGGTCTTTTCTTCCTCAGTGTCTTCGTCGATCAACTTGACGGTCGCGCCGAACTTGATCTTCGAGCCCGACATTTTCGAGAGATCGATGACCTCGGCGCGGGCGATCAGATCCTCGAGTTCGCCAACGCGGCCCTCGTTATGGCTCTGCGCTTCCTTGGCGGCGTGATATTCCGCATTTTCGGACAGGTCGCCATGGGCGCGCGCTTCGGCAATGGCCTCAATAATGCGCGGACGCTCTTCCTGTTGACGCCAGCGCAGCTCTTCGCTGAGCTTGTCAAAACCGTTCTGCGTCATCGGTACCTTGTCTACCATTTCCACTTCCTTCGTTCTTCATGGCCGCACCCGCGGACACAAAAGAAAACAGGTTCCGAAGCAAAGCTGCGGAACCAGTCACAAATCACGTTGGCGCAGACTATAGCAGATTGCTTTTCGAAATTTCCAGAGTTTTCGACATGTCGTCCCCCGACATGGAATTTCTGGGCGAAAGAATGAGCAAATTCAGTCTTCCTCCGTCCCCATGGACGGAATGCCGCAGCGAACTTTCTTGACGGAAGTCAATGGAACGTATAGTGAACATTTATTATGAAGAAGTCTCTTAAAGAACGTCTCGCCATTCTCTCCGACGCTGCGAAATACGATGCCTCCTGCGCGTCCAGCGGGACGACGAAGCGGGACTCGTCTGCCTCTGGCGGTCTCGGTTCGACAGAGGGGTCGGGGATCTGTCATGCCTATGCGCCGGACGGCCGTTGCATCTCGCTCCTCAAGATCCTGCTCACCAATTTCTGCATCTACGACTGCGCCTACTGCATCAATCGGTCGTCCAGCAATGTCGAGCGGGCTCGGTTCACGCCCGACGAAGTCGTCTGGCTGACCATCGAATTCTACCGCCGCAACTACATCGAAGGGCTGTTCCTGTCTTCGGGCATCATTCGCTCCTCCGACGATACGATGGCAGAGATGGTCAAGGTCGCCAGGGACCTCAGGACCAAGCATGATTTCCGCGGCTACATTCATCTGAAGACGATCCCCGAGGCGTCAGCCCATCTAGTCGAGGAGGCGGGTCTCTATGCCGACCGACTGTCGATCAACATCGAATTGCCGACCGATCACGGACTGGAGCGTTACGCACCGGAGAAGCGGCCGGTCAACATTCGTCGCTCGATGGCCGATCTGAGGCTCAAGATCGAGGAGGCGCGCGAACCGACCTTGACCGGACGGCGCAAGAAGTTCGTGCCCGGTGGCCAGAGCACCCAGATGATCGTCGGCGCGGATGGCGCAAGCGATGCCACCATCATCGGATCGAGCGCCAGGCTCTACAGCAGCTACGGCTTGAAACGTGTCTATTATTCGGCCTTCAGTCCGATCCCCGACAGTTCGCGGCACCTTCCTTTGATCAAGCCGCCGCTGATGCGGGAGCACCGCCTCTACCAGGCGGACTGGCTCTATCGCTTCTATGGCTTTTCGGTCGATGAAATTGCCACGATCGGGGAGGGCGGAATGCTCGATCTGGATCTTGATCCGAAGCTCGCCTGGGCGCTTGCCAATCGCGACCGCTTCCCCGTCGACGTCAACAAGGCGGATCGCGAGACGCTGTTGCGCGTGCCGGGCTTCGGGACGAAGACGGTAAATTCGCTTCTGTCGGCACGCCGCCATCGCCGGGTGCGGCTCGAAGATCTGTCGAGGCTTGGCGTATCGCTCAAGAAGGTTCGATCCTTCATCGTTGCGGAAGGCTGGTCTCCGCATCAGAGCCTCGACCGCACGGATCTTCGCGCCGTCTTTGCACCGCCGGCCGAACAGCTCTCGCTCTTCTGATGCGCACGGTTACACTCGACGGACGAGGCGACTTCGGCGAATGGCGCGATGCAGCCCGTGACCTGCTTGTCGCCGGAGTTTTGCCGGATCAGGTGCGCTGGCAGCTGTCGGGACAAGGCGGTGATCTCTTCGGTGCGACCGCGCCACCCGGTGCGACCGCGCGCCCGTCGGAGATTTCCGTTCCGAAAGGCTTCGTCGAGGCTTCAGAGGCAGCGATCTGTCATAGCGATCCGGATCGCTTTTCACTGCTCTATCGGATCCTGTGGCGTTTGCAGCACGAGCGTAGCCTGTTGCAGGTCACGTCGGATGCCGACGTCGCGCAACTGACGCGGCTGATCAAGAATGTTCGCCGCGACAGCCACAAGATGAAGGCCTTTGTCCGGTTCCGCGAGGTGGATGCGGTTCAGGCGGATCGGCGGCGGTTCGTCGCCTGGTTCGAGCCCGAGCACTTCATCGTTGCACGCACTGCCGGCTTCTTTCAGCGACGGTTTACCGACATGGACTGGCTGATCGCGACCCCGAAGGGCTCGGCAGCCTGGAACGGGCTGGAACTCAAGACCTCGCGGGAGCCCGCTCTTCGGCCGGAGGCCGAGGACGAGACCGACGAGCTGTGGCGGACCTATTTCGCCAACATCTTTAACCCGGCACGATTGAAGATCCGGGCGATGCAGTCGGAGATGCCGAAGAAGTACTGGAAGAACATGCCGGAAGCGTCGCTTATACCGGACCTGATTGCCGGTGCCGAGCGGCGGGTCCAGGAGATGGCCGCCCGCGAGGCGAGCCAGCCGCCGGCGTTTCACGAGCGGCTGCAGGCGCAGTGGCGCGGTCGCGAAGAGGAGGGTAACCCCGACCTTCCGCCTCTCGAACGGCTGCGGCAGGAGGCCTCCCATTGTACGCGATGCCCGCTGCATTGCCATGCAACGCAGACCGTGTTCGGAGAAGGGCCCGCCGATGCCGATATCATGTTTGTCGGCGAGCAGCCCGGCGATACGGAGGATCTCGCCGGCAAGCCATTCATCGGTCCGGCCGGCAAGATTTTCGATGATGCGGTCGCGGTCGCCGGGATCGATCGCTCAGAAGTCTACGTCACCAATGCAGTCAAACACTTCAAATACGAGCGGCGCGGCAAGCGGCGCATCCATATGCGTCCGGATGCCGGCGAAGTCGCACATTGCCGCTGGTGGGTTGCCAAGGAGATCGAGATCGTCCGGCCCCGTATCGTGGTGGCTTTGGGGGCGACGGCCTATCTGTCGCTCACGGGCGAAAGCCGGCCGATCGCCGAGGTGCGGG
>JAIXSF010000411.1 GCA_027484835.1 Rhizobiaceae bacterium
GCATCGGCAATATCTGCCGTATTGCCGGGCTGAAAGGCAGCCTGGCTCACAAGAGACAGCTCGTTCATGTTTGCTCCTCGCAGGTTTTCCGCCCCGCTTGATGACTTTATTCCTAGCGCCGAAATGAGAACAATGCAAGAACAAACTTCAAGAAACTGTATGTGGCAAAACTTTGTGCAATGCGATAGATGTAGGCAATGTTGACCGTCATCATGGAATGCCACGATCAGGAACCCGAGCTTGCACAGACGCTGTCCGTGCTGGTTGCCGGCGCTGTCGAAGGGCTTGTCAGTGATGTCATCGTGCTTGATCATGGCTCCAAAGACGGTTCGTCTGTGGTGGCCGACGCTGCCGGTTGCCGATTTTATCAGCAATGGGACATGAAGGATCTGCTGGCGACCGCGCGTGGCGAATGGCTGCTCTTGATCGAGCCGGGTGCCCGTCTGGGGCAGGGCTGGATCGACGAGGTGGCGGAATACATGGCGCTCAACAAGGCGCCGGCCCGATTCTCCGAATCACGGTTGTACCGTCTGCCGTTCTACAGGCGGCTGACCCGCACGGCTCCGCTGCTTGAGAATGGCTTGCTGATCCCCAAGCGTCAGGCACAGGGTCTGGCGGGCGAGGGCAGGGAGCTGCTTCAGCTCGCGAGAGGCCACAAGCCGCGGCGCCTTGCCTCCGAGATCATCCCGTCCTGGGTCGCCCGCGAAGCGCGCCGCTGATCAGCCCTGATTGCGCCTGAGATGCTCGTCGAGCCTCGGCATGATTTCCACGAAATTGCAGGGCATGTGCCGGTAATCGAGCTGGAGCTTGATGATCCCGTCCCAGGCATCCTTGCAGGCGCCGGGCGAGCCGGGCAGCACGAAGATGAAGGTGGCGTTGGCAACGCCGCCGGTCGCGCGCGACTGGATCGTCGACGTCCCGATCTTGTCGTAGGAGATCCGGTGAAAGACTTCCGAGAAGCCGTCCATGCGCTTTTCGAACAAGGGCTCCAGCGCCTCGGGTGTCACGTCCCGGCCGGTGAAGCCCGTGCCCCCGGTGGTGATGACCACATCGATGTCGGCCGTCCTGGTCCACGCTTCCACCTGTGCCCGGATCGCCGCCTTGTCGTCCTTGACGATGGCGCGTTCCACCAGCCGATGACCGGCGTCCTGGATGCGGGCGGCCAGTGTGTCGCCGGACTTGTCGTCGGCAAGACTGCGCGTATCCGAGACGGTAAGCACGGCAATGCCCACCGGAATGAAGGGACGGCTCTCGTCGATACGGCTCATCATCTTTCTCCCGGAACAGTGCGTGTGAGCAGCACATACCAGTTCGGCCGATAGGCGGAAAGCGCAAGTGCCGCCTTCATCGCTGCAGCCTCCGTCTCGTAGAGTCCGAAACACGTGGCCCCGGAGCCGGACATGCGCACGTATCCGGCAAGGCTCTGGCGCAGAAGGTCACAGGCTTCGGCAATCTCCGGAACAAGTTCTTCCGCCGGCGGCTGCAGATCGTTGCGCAGCGCGGCGAGCGATCGCATCCAGGCGGTAACATCGGCAGAGGGGGGCATTGCGCCGATCGGATCGTTGTCCCGGCGCGCCAGTCTGCGGAAGATCTCCGGCGTTGATACCGGGGTCAGCGGATTGACCAGCACCATAGGCGCGGCCGGCATGGAGACCGGTTCGAGCGCATCGCCGATCCCGCGTGCCCGAAGCGGCGTGGAGGCGAGACACATCGGCACATCCGCTCCGAGCGTCAACGCAACTTGCTGCAGCGTCTCGCCCGGCAGGGTGGCCTTCCACAGCCTCAACAGCCCGCGAAGGGTCGCTGCCGCATCCGCAGAGCCGCCACCGATGCCGGATGCGATTGGCAGGCTCTTGTCGAGGAGAATGGAGACTGCACCATACGGCTGGCCATGGTCACGAAGCGCTGCCCGCAGCAGGTTGCGTGCCTTCAGAACCAGATTGTCATCGGTCGAGAGCCCGGAGCCGAAACGGCCCGTGATGCGAAAGCTGTCGCTGTCGGAGGCTTCGAAGGAAAGCTCGTCGCCGTCTTCGGCAAAGGTCACCAGACTGTCGAGCAGGTGATAACCGTCGTCGCGCCGACCCGTCACATGCAAAGCGAGGTTTATCTTGGCCGGAGCCGTCTCGACGATCCGCTCCGGCCGGCGCTCTGCAAAAGGGGTCATGCGGATCAGGTCTTCTTGTCGTCTTTCTTGGGCTCTTCGATCGGCTTGGTGTCAACCTTGGCGGCATCCGCTTCGATCGGCGCCAAGCCCTTGTTGATCTTCGCCTGGATCTTGGGAACCTCGGCTTCCTCCGGCTCGGAGGCCAGCGCGCGCTTCCACTGATACTTGGCTTCCAGCTTGCGACCGACGCGCCAGTAGGCATCACCCAGATGGTCGTTGATCGTCGCATCGCCGGCCTTCAGCTCGACGGCCCGTTCCAGCTCGACCACGGCCTCTTCGAACCGACCAAGGCGGTAATAGGCCCAGCCGAGCGAGTCGACGATATAGCCGTCGTCAGGACGCAGCTCGACCGCCTTCTTGATCATTTCCAGGCCTTCCTGGAGATTGCGGTTCATGTCGACCCAGGAATAGCCGAGATAGTTGAGCACTTGCGGCTGTTCGGGGTTCAGTTCCAGCGCCTTGTGGAAGTTCGGCTCAGCCTTGTCCCACTTCTTCAGCCGCTCATAGGCAATCCCGCGCTGGAAGAAGACCGACCAGTGGTTCCGCGAGGGCGCCTGGCCGATAACCTCGACAGCCTTGTCGTAATTCTCCGCCATGGCACCATAGTCCTTGGCATCGGAGAGCACGCTGCCATAAGCGAGATAGCTGCGAATGTCCTTCGGATCGGAGGCGATCAGCCCCTGCAGGTGCTCGCGCGCTTCCTTCACCTTGCCGGTCTCGGCAAGCGTCAGACCGAGCTGCAGTTCGGAAATGCGCCGCATCGGCGATGTCTCTGGAACCTGGCGATAGAAGGCGATCGCCTTCTCCGGCTGCTTGGCGTTTTCGGCGATGCCGCCGAGCAGGACCAGCGTATCGGCAGCTTCCTTGTCCAGCGCATGCGACAGCTGGAGATAGAGCATGACCGTGTCTTCAGCACCTTCGCGGTTCAGCGCGCCACCAATCGAAAATAGCACGCCGGCAGCCCCTTGTGCGGCCGAGGCAACGACCGGCTTGGGCTGGTTGCCGGCCTCGATCTCGTCTCGCAGCGCCTTGAAGGGTGCGAAGTTGGTGATCAGCTCGTCACCGGCCGCCAGCGCATCGAGCGCCTTCTGCTTGTTGCCGGCCTGGGCTTCGAGCGTTGCAAGCGCAATGACCGCCCGTGCGAACGTATCGGGCGCCGTGGCGCCGCCGTTGCGGTCCGTCACCGTCTCGGTCAGCGCCTTGCGAGCGGTCTCGGCGTCGCCGATCATGGCGGCCATGACGCCGATGTTGTAGTTCTGGAAAATGCCGTACCAGCTTGGACCATTGAGATCCTGGACGAGTTTCAGCGCTTCCTCGCCCTTGCCTTCGCCGACCTTGGTCCAGGCAATCAGCAGCTGGTTCATCAGCCGGTCGAGATCGTTCGGGCCTTCATACTTGAAGTGGGTGAGGGCTTCGGAATAGTCGCCGTCGCGCATCGCCTTGAAACCGAGCGCCACGGAAGTGACGCGTTCCACGGCCGGATCTTTCTCCAGTACCTCTGCAAGCTCGGCGCCCTCGTCGAATTCGCCGTTCATGAACAGCGCGATCATCAGACGTTGCTGCAGTTCGAGCTCGTCGGGCGTGAATTCCAGCGCCTTTTTGTAGAACTTGACCGCACTCGGATAATCCCGGTCCGCTTCCGCTGTCCGGGCAGCCAGGAAGGCGCCGGCGAAGGAATCGACGCTGCCGATATCGAAGCTCTCGGCCTCAAGCGGCTGTGCCGGGGCTGCCGCAACAGCCAGCGGCGCCTGCGAGACGCTCAGGAGAAGCACGAGCGCGGTGCCGGCGAGATAGCGAAGGGCGGAGCTTTGCCGCATGGACGAGCCTTTCAAGAACCGAGAACGAGCGCCAGTCGTCCGGGTGCGGACGATATGCGATGATTCACGGACAGAATGGCTTTTTTGAAGCAGCCTCGCAAGGCAATCGCTGCGTCTGCGTCAATTGACGCGGGAGATGCAGAAATCGATCACGTCGTTGAGGGCGCTCTTCCAGGGGGTCTCCGGCAGCGGCGCGAGCGCATCGCGTGCGATCGTACCGTAATGCTGGGCCCGCTGGATGGTGTCGGTCAGCGCGCCATACTTGCCAATCAGACCGAGCGCCTTCTCCAGCCTCACATCGTCATTCTGACCGCCTTCGATGGATTCCTTCCAGAATTCGCGCTCAACCGCGGTACCGCGGCGATAGGAGAGGATGACCGGAAGGGTGATCTTGCCCTCGCGGAAATCGTCGCCGACGTTTTTGCCGGTTTCGGCAGCCTTGCCGCCGTAATCGAGCACGTCGTCGACCAGCTGGAAGGCTAGCCCCAGATTCATGCCATAGGACTTGAGTGCGCTGCGCGTCGCCCTGTCGGTGCCGGCCACGATCGGACCGACTTCGGCGGCGGCGGCAAAGAGCGCTGCCGTCTTCGCACGAATGACCGCGAGATAATCGTCTTCCGTCGTCTCCATGTTCTTCGCGACGGAGAGCTGCAGCACTTCGCCTTCGGCAATCACGCAGGCCGCGGTCGAGAGAACGTCGAGCGCATCGAGAGAGCCGACTTCGACCATCATCCGGAAGGCCTGGCCGAGCAGGAAGTCGCCGACGAGCACGCTTGCCTGGTTGCCCCAGATGGTGCGGGCAGTCGACTTGCCGCGGCGAAGATCGCTTTCGTCCACGACATCGTCATGCAGCAGCGTCGCTGTGTGCATGAATTCGACGGATGTCGCGAGCTTGATGTGATGGTCGCCTTCGTAGCCGAACATCGCCGCTGTCGCGAGGGTCAACATCGGACGGAGCCGCTTGCCGCCGGACGAGATCAGGTGGTTGGCCACCTCAGGGATCATCTGCACATCCGAGCCTGCCTTCGACAGGATCAGCTGGTTGACGCGCTCCATGCCGCTTTTGGTCAGGTCCACCAGAGGCTTGACGGATGCCTGTTTGTTTTTGCTTTCCTCAAGCGGTATGACTACGCCCAACGCACCGGACTCCTGTTCAGTTTGGTCGCCGACCATAAAAAGCCCGGAAGGCCACGGCAAGGGGCGAATTGCCTCGCCCGTCGGCTTGAACACGGTTTTGCCTGTTAACAGTGAGTTCTGAAATCGATGCATGAGATCATTCGCAGCAACGACGTCGTCCTGCTCTCCTTTGCCGAAAGCCTGATGCGTGACGCCGGGATCGCTTCGATGATCGCGGACCAGTCGATGAGCATCCTCGAGGGTTCGCTCGGCATGCTGCAGCGCCGCCTGCTGGTCGATTCCGATTGTGTCGAGCAGGCCCGCCGCATCCTCACCGATGCCGGCCTTGGGGCAGAACTGCGCGACCGC
>JAIXSF010000486.1 GCA_027484835.1 Rhizobiaceae bacterium
CGAGCGTGTTGTCGTCGACGACGACGCCGGCGAGATAGGAATGCAGAGCGCCACAGAAGTCCGTGTCCATCACGAACTTCTCGTAGGACATGGCGAGCAGTCCATCGACGAAGCCGGCCGAATGCAGGATGAAGTTCGCACCGCAATGCACGGCCGACATCATCGACATGACGCCTTCCTGCATGGCCTGGGCATCCGGCAGCTTGGAATTGGAGAAGTTTCCGGCACAGCGCAGCGGCAGTTTCAGCCGTCGGGCGAGCTGGCCGATGACCATGGAGCCGATCGCCGGCTCCGGCGTGCCGAAGGTCGGCGATCCCGAGCGCAGCGACATCGAGGAAAGGAAATTGCCGAAGATGACGGGTGCGCCGCGGCGCTCCAGCTGCGTGAGCGCGCAGCCGGCCATGGTTTCGGCGAGCGACTGGGCAATGGCGCCGGCATTGGTGACCGGACCCATGGCACCGCCGAGGATGAAGGGCACGATGACGGCTGCCTGGTTGGCCCGCGCATAGGCACGCAGCGCCTTGGTCATGGTGCCGTCCCAGACGAGCGGCGAGTTGACGTTGACATTGCCGAGGATGACGCAGTTCCGGTCAACGAAATCGGCACCGAAGAGGATGCGGGCCATCTCGATCGATTCCTCGGCGCGCTCTTCTGCCGTGACCGAGCCCATGAAGGGCCGGTCGGAATACTTGATGTGGCTATAGACCATGTCGAGGTGGCGCTTGTTGACGGGCACATCGACCGGTTCGCAGATCGTGCCGCCGGAATGATGCAGCCAGGGCGATGACTGGGCCAGCTTGATCAGGTTGCGGAAGTCCTCGATCGTGCCGTAGCGACGGCCCTTATCGAGGTCCATGACGAAGGGGGAGCCATAGGCCGGCGAGAAGACGACCGCATTGCCGCCGATCTCGACGTTGTTTGCGGGATTGCGGGCATGCTGGGTGAAGGTAGCCGGCGCCGAGCTCAGGATTTCGCGCAGCATGCCCTTCGGGAAACGCACCCGCAGTCCCTCGATTTCGGCACCCGCTCTGCGCCAGAGCTCCAGCGCTGCGGGATCGTCGCGGAATTCGATGCCGATCTCCGCGAGAATGCGATCTGCCACCGCTTCGATCCGCAGAAGGTTTTCTTCCGACAGGATGTCGTAGGTTGGGATGTTGCGTCGGATGTAGGGCACGACCAGAGGCGAGACCAAGGCTCCCCCTCGTCGGGCCGAACGCTGCCTGCGTGTGCCCACGTTTTCCGCAAGAGCCTGATCCATGACGCTTCCCCTCGTTTTCCTAGAGGCTAGTTCAGGGCAAACTCACTGTGACGCTGGAAAATTGCTGGAGATGCGATAAGCTCAGCTTATGACAACCTTTCGCAGCCTCATCCCCTCTGCCAACGCGCTGGTGATCTTCGAAGCGGCCGGGCGGCACGAGAACTTCACCCGGGCGGCAGAAGAGCTCGGCATGTCGCAGGTTGCCGTCTCCTATGCCATCCGTGGGCTGGAACAGCAGCTCGGCACACAGCTCTTCGAGCGGCAGCATCGGGCAGCCCGCCTGACGGAGGTCGGCGAGCGTTTTCATGCCGATGTGTCGGCCGGGCTGTCGCGAATCGGTCGGGCGGCGGAGGAAATCCGGATGAAAGGGCGCGAGGTGAATGTGACGCTCGCGGCCTCGACGGCCTTTGCCTCAATGTGGATGCTGCCGCGCCTTTCAGCCCTCCGGGACGATCTGCCCGACATCGATCTCCGGATCCAGACCAGCGTGCGGGATCTCGATCTCGACGAGGAGGACATTCCGCTCGGGGTGCGAGGTGGCAACCCGCATGACTGGCCACATTATCACTCAGCCGAACTGGCACCGGAGATCGTGACGGCGGTGGCGAGCCCCGCCTTCGTCGAGGCGAACGGCTTGCCGGACAGCCCGGACGCGATCGCAAAACATCGGCTGATCTGGCTGGAAGAGCCGGTGCGCCAGGCCTGCAGCTGGCCGGAATGGTTTGCCTCGGCTGGCATCGATTATCGGCCGACCGGGCGGCGGCTGGCGATCAACGATTATGTTCTCGTGATCCAGGCGGTGCTCGCCGGCCAGGGAATTTCGCTCGGCTGGCGGCATCTCGTCGAACGTCTCGTCGAACAGGGGCAGTTGGTCGAAGTGGGCGGACATGCGCTGCGCACCGGCCAGGCCTTCCATGTCGTCTGGCCTCGGTCGCGCGAGCTCAGCGCTGCAGCCACGCGGGTACGCGACTGGTTGCTGAAGCAAACCTAAGCGACAAGCGGATCAGGCGGAGGCGCGGTCGACCAGCGCGAAGTCGTGATGGTTTTCGGCGAGGTAGCGCAGGGTGGCAGCGGAATCGACGGGTTTGCCGAAGTAATAGCCCTGCCCCATGCCGCAACCCAATTCACGCAGCTTCTGGGCTTCCGCATCCGTCTCGATGCCTTCGGCGACGACCTCGAGATCGAGGCCCTCGCACATGCTGACGATCGCCTTAATGATGTGCTCGGAGGTGCGATCGGTGGTGATCGCCGAGACGAAGGCGCGGTCGATCTTGACCTTGTCGAATGTGAATTCGCGCAGCCGCCCGAGGCTCGACTGGCCGGTGCCGAAGTCGTCGAGCGAGATGCGGATGCCGGCGTCCTTCAATTCCTTGATGATGCGGCGCGCGGTATCTGCCGAGGTCATGACGGCCGTTTCGGTGATCTCGAGCTCGAGGCGGCGCGGGTCGAAGCCGACGCTGTTCAAGATCGACAGCGTGTTGAAGGAGGTTCTGAGGTCCATCAACTGGACCGAAGAGAGGTTGAAGGACAGGAAGAGATCGCGCGGCCAGGCGAGCGTCGCTTCGGCTGCCTTGCGCAGCAGCGTCTCGGACAGCGTATCGATGAAGCCGCGCTCTTCGGCGAGCGGCACGAAAACGGCGGGGGAGACGAAACCGAGATCGGGATCGATCCAGCGGGCCAGCGCCTCGAAGCCGACGACGCGGTTGTCGCGCAGGCGCACGATCGGCTGGAAATGGACGTCCACCGTGTCGTTGATGATGGCATTGCGCAGCGCCTGTTCGAGCTGCGTTGCCTGCTTCATCTCCTGGGCGATCTCGCGGGAATAGACGGTGATCTGACCACGGCCACGCCGCTTCGAGCGGTAGAGCGCCGTCTCGGCGCTCTTCATCAGCTCTTCGAAATCCTCGCCGGCAAAGGGGTAGACGGCAAAGCCGAGGGAAGCCGAGAGACGGACATTGCGGTCGCCGAGATCGTAAGGGGCGGAGAGCACGTCCTTGATCAGCTGACCGGCGCGTTCGGCTCCCAGTCGTTCGAAAACCAGCGGCAGGACGATCGCAAATTCGTCGCCATCGTGGCGGGTGACGATCGCGCCATCCGGCGCACACGCCTTCAGACGGTGAGCAACCTGGCAGAGGATCTCGTCACCGGCGGCCTGGCCGAAGAGGTCGTTGATCGGCTTGAAGCCATCAAGGTTGACGATGCCGACGGTGAAGGGTGCGGGATCGGTGGCGCGATCGGCTGCAAGCTGGCGCACCTTGTCTCCCAGCCTCTGGCGATTACCGAGGCCGGTCAGGCGATCCGTGTAGCTTGTCGTCTTCTGGCCGCTCTGTCCCGTGGGGTCAGAGGGGTTTCCGGCGGCACCCATCCGTGCATCCCGATCCGCTTCATTCCATGCGTCTCAAAATGGGTCTAAAACATTAAAATTATCATATCGATGGATTGTAGACGGCCAAATTGACCTCCCCAAATTTAGGGGATCAGGCGGTCGAGGCAAGCCGCGCAATGTCCGGCACAAGGCGCCGGATTGCCTGATCGACGATGTCGGGGCTCAAGGGCTTCAGGATCACGTCGTTCATGCCGGATGCAAAGCAGGCTTCCCGGTCGCGGTCGAAAGCCTGGGTCAGGACGCCGATGATCGGGGTTGCGTCGGTCGGCAACGTCTGGGACGTCTGGCGGATCCGGCGCGCGGCTTCGAAGCCGTTTATGCCGGGCAGCGTAACGTCCATCAACACGATGGCGGGCTTCAGTTCGGCATACAATTGCACGACGGTCTCGCCATCGGCACAGATGCGGTAGGCATAACCCAGGCCTTCCAGGATCTGCGAAAAGACAATCTGGTTGATCTCGTTGTCTTCGGCGACGAGGACCAGAGAAGGTGACGGCGGCGTTGCGGGCGGGCGCGCTACCGACGGCGCGCGCTGCTCCCGAGGTTCCATCAAGGCAGGTGCAACCGGGATGGTCGGCGACGGGTCGGTGCTGATTTCCCAATCGTCGTTCGGCAGACGCGGCGCATGCAGGGCGGTGAGGCGATCCAGCACGCTGAAGGCGAGCTCGCCTGCGATATCGGACGCCGGCAAGGTCAGATAGTCAATATCGACGGTCTGCAGCAGCTCGAGGCAGCGGATGTCGAGGTCCATGTCGACGATCGCAAGGTCGATGACGACGCCGACAGAGCGGGCAACGGCCAGAAAGGCGTCGAGCTCCTGATCGTCGCGGACGCAGCAGCTGTCCAGCCCGAGAAGCTGGAGGATTTCCAGCGCTCTCGCTTCGAATTCGCGGTCACCTGTTACCAGCAGGGCCTTGCGCCCGGTCAGGCGACCATCAACCGGACTATGGTGCGGTTCGGTTGGCGCGGAGACTGAGGAGCCCGTCTCCTGTGGGCCCGGCATGTCGTAGGCCATGCCGCCGACCTCGCCAAAGCTGGAGACGACGAGATAGCGGCCGGGTTTGCCGACGCGCTGGACATGGACAAGGATCGGTCGCGGCGGATCACCATAAAGGCGCATCGGCAGGGTGAGCGATGACGTGAGCCCGGTGTCGAGCACTTCGCGGGAAACGGCCGCCAGACGTGTGGCAATCTCCGCATCGAAGAGACTGGAAATGGTGCCACCGAGCGCGCTATCGGCGCCGACGGAGATGGCCGAGCAGAAGACCTTGTTGACCGCGACCAGCTGCAGGTTGCGATCCTGGACGAAGACCGGATGGGCGAGATTGTCGAGAATTTCCTCGGTCAACTGCACGCGCTCGATATCGGCGCGCCACTGTTCCTCGCGACGCTTCTGCTCGGTGATGTCGCTCATCACGCAAAAGCCGAAGCCGGAGGACAGGCGTCGATTGGAGAACCGGGTCCAGCGCTTGCCGTCGTCACACGCCTGGATCTCGTAGCGCTCTTTCCAGTGGGTCGCGATCTGATGGGTCAGCCATTCCTCACGGCTGAGTGGGGTACCCTGGGCATGCGTGATTGCGGCATAGCGGAGCCCCGCGTCATAGGCCGCACCCAAGAGATCCCTCAGTCGCGTGCCGACCTCGAAAAAGCCTGGGGGCAGCGGCAGGAACTGGCGCGCGTTGCGGCTTGCAAAAATGAGCTGATCGTTCCGGTCATAGACCACGAAGGCGGAGGAAAAAGCCTCGGACACGGCGTCCATGAGGGCAGCATCCAGCGCAGCTTCAGTCGACGGATTGTCGAGCCCCTGCCGTTTCTTTTCCTGGCCGGGAACCGGTGGAAACTCGCTCACACTGCTGCCTCTTGGAATCTCGCCGTTGAACACGACGAGAATTTTGTGGGGCTGATGCCATGACGGAGACATGCCGAACTGCGCATCTGGCGGGAACCCACACGAGAGACACCCCGGCCGTGCCCTCATTCCGCTGCCAGCAAACCTGCTTCAAGAGACATTGCAAGTCATTGTTCACATTAGAGAGATTCCGTTAAGGTCGGCTTAATGGTGGGCATGAAGCGGTGCCCTTGCGATTTCGCCTTTCGTCGAGCCGCCGAATCCGCGAAAATGGAAAGATGATCATCAAGCAGCTCTCCGAAACGCTCATCAACCAGATCGCCGCCGGCGAGGTCATCGAACGACCGGCCAGTGCGGCGAAGGAATTGATCGAGAACGCGATCGACGCAGGCGCCACCCGGATCGAGGTGGCGACAGCCGGCGGCGGCAAGACGCTGCTTCGCGTCATCGACAATGGCTGCGGCATGGGACCGGAGGATCTGGCACTCGCCATCCGCCGGCACTGCACGTCGAAGCTCAGCGAGACGCTGTTCGACATCCGCTCGCTCGGCTTTCGCGGCGAGGCCCTGCCCTCGATCGGTTCGGTGGCGAAGCTGACGATCACCAGCCGTCCGGCCGGCGCCGACAGCGGTGCGGAAATCGCCGTGGTCGGCGGCAAGGTGGGCGACGTGCGGCCGGCGGCGGCCAATCCCGGCACCACGGTGGAGGTGCGCGATCTCTTCTTCGCGACACCGGCGCGGCTGAAATTCATGAAGACCGAAAAAGCGGAAGCCGGCGCGATCACCGAGATCGTCAAGCGCATGGCGATCGCCTTTCCGGCCATCCGTTTCGTGCTCTCCGGCACCGACCGCTCGACGCTCGAATTTCCCGGCACCGGTGACGACCACCTGGCGCGCATCGCCCAGGTTCTGGGCGCCGATTTCAAGGACAATGCGATCGAGCTCGATGCCGAGCGCGAAGACGTGCGGCTGACGGGCTTTGCCGGTGTGCCGACCTTCAACCGGGGTAATTCGGCCCATCAATATGCTTTCGTCAACGGACGGCCTGTGCAGGACAAGCAGATCCTGTCGGCGATCCGTGGCGCTTATGCCGAAACCATTCCGCAGGGTCGCTATCCGGTGGCTGTTCTGTCGCTGACGCTCGATCCGGCGCTGGTGGATGTGAACGTGCACCCTGCAAAATCGGATGTGCGCTTCCGTGACCCGGCCCTGGTGCGCGGCCTGATCGTCGGTGCCATCCGGCAATCCTTGCAGCGTGAGGGGGACCGGGCGGCAACAACCGGGGCCGGTGGCATGCTGCGGGCGTTTCGTCCGGGATTCTCGCCGCAGCCGGCACAGGCCTGGTCACCGGCCAGCTCGCCCTCGCGGCCGCTTTACGGCGGCATGCCGAGCTTCGGCGGCGGTTTTGCCGGGGCTGCAGCGCCGGCGGCTCGCGGCTTTGGCGAGGCGGTACAAGCGGCCTTCGACAGCCTTTCCATGCCGACGGCCAGAAGCGAGCCGATCGTGGCCGCTCCCCAAGCGCAGGGCGCGACCGTCGAGGCGATTGCCAGCTATCCGCTGGGGGCCGCGCGGGCGCAGGTGCATGCCAATTACATCGTCGCGCAGACGGATGACGGGCTTGTCATCGTCGACCAGCATGCCGCCCATGAGCGGCTGGTCTTCGAACAGATGCGCAAGGCACTGACGGGGCGCCGGCTCCCATCGCAAGGGCTGTTGATCCCCGAGATCGTCGACCTGCCGGAAGAAGACTGCGACCGGCTGATGACCCATGCGGAAAGCCTGGAGCAGCTGGGGCTTGCGATCGAACGCTTCGGTCCGGGCGCCATTGCCGTGCGCGAGACGCCGGCAATGCTGGGCGAAATGGATGCGACGCAGCTGGTGCGGGACCTTGCTGACGAGATCGCCGAATGGGATACGGCCGACCGGCTTTCGGCGAAGCTCGAACATGTCGCAGCGACCATGGCCTGCCACGGTTCGGTGCGGTCGGGACGGCGCCTGCGTGTGGAAGAGATGAACGCGCTTTTGCGCCAGATGGAACAGACGCCGGGGTCTGGCCAGTGCAACCATGGGCGACCAACCTATGTGGAGCTGAAGCTCTCCGATATTGAGCGTTTGTTCGGGCGCAGTTGACCGGCATTCGACGGGGTTTTGGAGTGGACCATCTTTTCATCGCCGGGAGGGCGCTGTATTGCAGTTCCGTGACACGCGGCGCAGGAGAAGAGTGATGAACCGTTTCGAAGGCGGCGGAAACCGCGAAGCCAAGATCCGCTATCTCGATGCCGATTTCCAGATCCTGACGCCCGGGACTTTCGTCACCTGCGCGATCACCGGTCGCCCGGTCATGGTCGACGAGCTCAAATACTGGAGCGTTGCGCGCCAAGAGGCCTATGTCGATGCGGCAGCGTCGCTTGAAGCCGAGAAGCGCGCGGGCGCTCTGCCCAACCAGCGCCGCTGATCCTCAGGCTTTCTTGCCGAGACGACGGCGACGGCAGGCTTCGATCGCCCTGTCGATGATCAGGTCCGGCGCCTTCGGATCGTCGAAAAGCATATCGACATCGACGATCCTCGATTTTTCCCGCAGCTCTTCCGAACGACCGTGACCACCCGTCAGGCGCACGTTGTCCTTGGCGGTGGTGACGAGTTGCAATCCCTGCTTTTCGGCACGGGCGAGCAGGTCTGCGATCTCGTCGTCGGCGAGGTGGTGGTGGTCGGGAAAGTCCTGCCGGTCGGCGATGACGGCGCCCAGTTCTTCCAGCGTGCGGTAGAACTTGTTGGGATCGGCAATCCCGGCATAGGCCAAGACCGAGCGGCCGCGGAGATCCTCGGCCGCGCGCGGCGAGACGTTGGCCACGAGGACCGGCTTTCCGCTGCGCGACGCCTGGCGGACAAACTGGTCCGCGGCATCACCCTTGCCGACCTTCAGGATGGCATCGAGATGGCGCATCTGGATGCCGATCGGCGCGCGGACGGGGCCTGAAGGGACGACCCAGCCATTGCCGATGCCACGCAGGCTGTCGACCACGATCAGCGCGTAGTCGACGGCAAGACGCGCGCTCTGGAAACCATCATCCATGATGATCAGATCGGCGCCTTCGGCCACCAGCTTTTCGGCACCGGCGATCCGGCGGCGGGAAATGACCGTCAACGCCTCGCGGGCGAGCAGCAGCGGTTCGTCGCCGACGGCCGTGGAGCGGTGATGATGGCCGTCGACGACCGTCGTGACATCGAGCGAGCCGCCGTAACCGCGGCTCAGGAAGCCGGGCTTCAGGCCCTTGGCCTTGGCGGCGCGGGCAATGGCAATTGCTGTCGGGGTTTTACCAGCACCGCCGACGGTGAAATTGCCGACGCAGATAACGGGGACCGGCAGGGCATGTCTGCGGCGGTGGCGCATGATGGCGCCGGAGATGCGACCATAGACGAAGGAAAGCGGGTAAAGGCAGATTGCCTGCCAGCCGGTCTTGGTCCACCAGAAAGGCGGTGCCTCGGATACCATTCTCGTCCCTGTCCTGACCCACGACGCCCCTGCGGCGCCCTTCCCTTGGTCGCAACAAGAACCATTGCAACGCATAATGGTCAAGCTGGACCGTGCCAAATTGGCAATGCTGGCGTCAGGCCAGCACGGCTTCGAGCTCGGTAATGTCCGCCAGAACCATGTCAGAATGCAGGGTGAGCGTTTCGCGCGAGCCGGTACCGGAGAGAACGCCGACCTTCAGCCCGGCGCCGGCATTCCGCCCCATGTGCAGGTCGTGGTTGTTGTCGCCGACGACGGCGACTTCCACGGGAGATAGGCCGGTTGCCGCACAGAAGCCGAGCACCATGCCGGCCTCGGGCTTCTTGCCGTGGCCGCTGTCATAGCCTGCGACGAAATCGATATAGGGCAGGATGCCGAAGCGTTCGGCGGCCACGCGGATCGAGCGCTCGTTGTCGCTGGAGGCGATGCCAAGGCGCAAGCCCTTGCCGTGCAGGCGGGCAAAGAGCGGTTCGAGTTCGGTCACGGGGACGGAAAACTCGGCGGCCCTCGCGAAGCAGTCGTCGATCTTCGGAACCAGGGTTTCGAGACTAAAGGGCGAGCCAGCCTCGATCATGCCTTCGGCGATCTCGACCGTGTTCCCGGCGGCAAACAGGCTGTCAGGCACAATCGCACCGCTCGCCGGATCCATGCCACAGGCAGTCAGCAGACGGCCTGCGAGGGCTTCATCGCCATCGGCGGCCATCAGGGCGACTTCGCGGTTGACGGGCCCCCAGCTCGCATCAAAATCGAGCAGCGTCCCGTCCTTGTCGAACAGGATGCCGGCGATGCGGGGCTTGTCGGTCATGGGCGAAGGTCCTGGTGAGAGAGGTCAGCCCTGGCTCGCCGCACGCGGCTCGAGCTTGGCCTTGACCGAAAGCGGGCTGATATAGGGCTCGAGGCCCTTGAGGGTTGCGGTGAGCGCGCCGCGCATCTCCTGCATGCTTTCGAGACCGGCGTCGATCATCTTCGAGCGGGCGACTTCGTTGTTGAGCAGGAAATGAACCGCTTTGGCGAGCATCTCGGCATCACGAACGATGCGGGCCGAGCCCTTGCGGACGAGGCGCTGGTAGCTTTCGCGGAAATTGCTGACCTGCGGGCCCGAGAGGACCGCGCAGCCGAGCATGGCCGGCTCCAGCGGGTTCTGGCCGCCGTCGGCAGAGAGCGAGCGCCCGACGAAGGCGACTTCGGTCAAGCGCAGGTAAAGGCCCATTTCGCCGATCGTATCGCCGAGGAAGACATCGGTCTCGGGCGTGATCACATCGCCGCGGGTGCGACGGGCGACGACGAGCCCCTTTTCAACGAGCATGGCCTCGATCTCGTCGCTGCGCTCGGGATGGCGCGGCACGAGCACGGTCAGCATGCCGGTATGGGCCTTCAAGGCCCGGTGGACCATGGAGGCGATCTTCTCTTCACCGTCGAAGGTGGAGATGGCCGCCCAGGTCTTGCGGCTGCCGATCTGCTGGCGATAGCGCTCCAGCACCTGCTCGTCGCAAGGCGGCGCGTCGCTGTCGACCTTGATATTGCCGGAGACGCTGACCGGCCAGGCGCCGAGATCGCGGAAACGCTCGGCATCGAGATCGGACTGGGCAATCACCAGGGCAAGTTTGCCGAACAGGGTTTCGGCGATCGACGGGTGGCGCTTCCAGCGATCGAAGGAGCGGTCGGACATGCGGGCATTGACGAGGATCTGCGGGATATGGCGGCGATGCAGCTCGGCCAGCGTGGTCGGCCAGATCTCGGATTCGACGCCAATGGCGACATCGGGCTGCCAGTAATCGAGGAAGCGACGGACGGAGGGTAACAGATCGAGCGGCACATACTGGTGCAGCACCATGTCGCCGAGGCGGTTCTTTGCGACTTCGGCGGAGGTGACGGTACCGGTCGTTAACAGCACATGGATATCGCGGCGCCGCAGCTCACGCATCAGAGCGACGACTGCGGTCGTTTCGCCGACGCTTGCGGCGTGGATCCAGACCAGCGGCCCTGCAGGTCGCGGCAGGCTGGCATGGCCGAAGCGTTCGTTGCGGCGGGCGCGGTCTTCCTTGCCCTTGGCGGCGCGATAGGCCAGCATCGGACGCGACAGCGGGTAGATGGCAAGACCCAACCAGCCATAGGACTTCAAGGCGAAGGATGCGAGACCGTCGCTCAGCGCCATGGTTCAGACCTGCTCATCTTCATCGACAATGCCATGTTTCCCGTTCAGGAGGCGTCGCTACGCAACAAGAGAGATGCAAGAAGACTGAGTTGAAAACGTGACCCTTTCAGGTCGAGTGCGGCGGCGGTCACTCGGTCGCCGCCAACCCCTCACTTGTCCGAGGGGTTCAAAAGCCGGTGCATGTGCACGATGAAGTAGCGCATGTGGGCGTTGTCGACGGTTGCCTGGGCCTTGGCCTTCCACGCGACCAGTGCGCTGGCGTAATCCGGGAAGATGCCGACGATGTCGAGCGCATCCAGATCACGGAACTGCACTTCTTCGAGATTTGCCAATTCACCGCCAAAAACCAGATGGAGAAGCTGCTTGTTTTCGTTGGTTTCCGTCATAGTTGCGGCCTTTTCGTATTCCTAGTCTGTTGCAATCCATCTGCGCGATTTCGCCAAAAAGGTCAACTCCGGGGAATTCGGGAGATGTTCTTCAGCAAAGCTGGAAGGAGGTCGCTCGATGCTGCGCAGAGCACCGGATGGGTTACGTCTTCGCGATTGTATACCAGCGCCTCGCCGTCGAGATCTGTCAGCGATCCGCCGGCCCTGGCCAGGATCAGATCGGCGGCAGCGAGGTCCCAGTCGTGGGAACTCTTCTTGACCAGCGTCGCATCGATGCGGCCGTCTGCCACCAGCGCCAGCCGATAGGCGAGCGAAGGGATATGCTCGACGCGTTCGATGCGGGGTCTGAGCACCGGGCTGAAACTGGCCACCATGTCCTGGGCGGAGGCGACCTTCAGGCTTCCCTCGATGCCGGCCGTGGATACGGTGATATCCTGGCCGTTTCGTCGTGCGGGGCCGTCTGCCGTTGCGGTAAACTCTTCGCCGAGGGAGGGCGCGACCAGAATGCCAGCGACCGGTTTTCCCTTGTGGACAACGGCGACCGACACACACCAGGTGTCCTTGCCGGCGAGAAAGGCGCGGGTGCCGTCGATCGGATCAATGACGAAGAGGGTTTCGCAAGAGAGGCGTGCCGGATCATCGTCGGTTTCCTCCGACAGCCAGCCGTAGTTCGGCCGGGCATGGCGGAGGATCTCTTCCAGAATTCGGTTCGCGGCATAGTCGGCGGCGCTGACCGGCGAGCGGCCCTCGTTCTTCCACCAGACTTCCGGCGACTGGCCGAAATGGGCCATGGCCACCTTGCCCGCCTCGCGGCCGGCTTCGGTGATCAAAGCGAGATCCGCCTGCCAGTCGAAACGGGGCGCGGATGCGGCTTTCCGATCAGAGTCCGGCAAGGGTCATGCCCTCGATGGCAAGCGTGGGAGCGGCCACACCGAACTTGCGGTCGATGTCGTTGGCGACCGTGATCCGCATGAACATGTCCTTAAGGTTCGAAGCCAGCGTGATCTCGGAGACCGGATAGGTCAATTCGCCGTTCTCGATCCAGTAGCCGCTCGCACCGCGGCTGTATTCACCGGTGATCATGTCGACGCCCTGGCCGATCATGTCGGTAACGTAGAGGCCTGTGCCGACGCTGCGGATCAGGTCTTCCGGCGAGATGTCGCCGGGCTCGAGCGCCAGATTGGTGGAAGACGGCGAGACGGAGGTGCCACCGCGCACACCGCGACCATTGGTCTTGAGACCGAGCTCGCGGGCCACAGACGACGAGAGGAACCAGTGCTTCAGCACGCCGTCCTCGATCATGGTCAGCGCCTTGCCCGAAATACCTTCGCCATCGAAGGGGCGCGAGGATGAGCCGCGCACCTTCAGCGGGTCGTCTGTGATGTTGAGGCCCGCCTTCAGCACCTGCTGCCCCATCTTGTCGCGCAGGAAGGAGGTCTTGCGGGCGACCGAAGCGCCGTTGATCGCGCCGGCGATCGTGCCGACAAAGCCACGGGCGACCCGGGGATCGAAGACGACAGTGAGGTTCGAAGCGGTCGGGACCTGACGCGGGTTCAAGCGGCGGATGGCACGCTCGGCGGCACGGCGGCCGATTTCCTCGGGGCTGTCGAGTTCGGCGAAGTAGAGGCGGCTATCATAGTCATGGTCGCGCTCCATCTTGGTGCCCTCGCCGGCGATCACGCCGACGGAACGGGAGAAGCGGGAGCCGGCATAGCTGCCGGAAAAGCCGTGCGAGGTCACAAGCACCAGGCCGCCCATGCCGGCGGAGGCTCCGGCCCCGAGCGAATTGCTGACGCCGTTGACCGAGCGAGCCGCCTCTTCCATGGCGAGCGCGCTTTCGCGCAGCTGGTCGCTCGAGACATCCGTGTCATCGAAGAGCTGGAGATCGGCGATCTCGCGGGCCAGATCGCTTTCGTCGGCGAGGCCGGCAAAGGGATCTTCCGGCGACACCCTGGCCATCGCGACCGCACGCTCGGCGAGCGCCTTCAGGTCGAAACCGGGATTGGCCGAGACGCTTGCCACCTGGCGGCCGATGAAGACGCGGAGCGAAAAGTCGTCGCTTTCGGATGCTTCCGTCGACTCGACCTTGCCGAGGCGGACGCTGACCCCCTTGGAGCGGGAGCGGACAACGACGGCATCAGCCTTGTCGGCACCCGCCTTGATGGCGAGATCGACAAGCTGTTCGGCGCGTTCGAGGAGGTTGGCGGAATCGATTTGATTGGGCATAGGTTGGCCTTTCCTTCCCGCTCCATTTATTGTGCCTTACAAGGGGCATCAAGGGCGGTTCGGGCTTTTCCGTTCACGAGCCCGGCATAGGTCCATTTCAGACGTCCGCTCGATACGGCAAACGAGGAGAATAACCTTGGCCAGCGCAACCGAAGCCTTGTTCGCCCAACCGCTGCTGCTGCTCGGCGGCGCGGTCATCGCGGCCCCGATCTTCCGCAAGCTCGGGCTCGGAACGGTGCTCGGTTATCTCGCGGCCGGCGTGGTGATCGGCCCTGTCTTGCACCTGATCGGCGGCTCCGGTGAAATCCTCGCAGTCGCGGAGCTCGGTGTCGTGCTGCTGCTCTTCATAATCGGGCTGGAGCTCAAACCCAGCCGCCTGTGGAATATGCGGCGCGATATCTTCGGGCTCGGCACCGGCCAGGTGGTGCTGACGGGGCTGGCCCTGACCGGTGTCGTCGTGGCGACCGGCATCCTCGACTGGAGGGGCGCATTGGTGGCTGGGTTCGGCCTTGCGCTCTCGTCTACTGCCTTTGCGCTGCAGCTTCTCGAAGACTATGGCGACATGAACAGTCGCTACGGGCAGCGGTCGTTCTCGATCCTTCTCTTCCAGGATCTCGCCATCGTGCCGCTGCTTGCCATGGTCTCGGTGCTCGGCGCCCCGAGCGGCGAGGCGCAGCAGTCGCCCTTCCTCCAGGTCGGCATCGCCATCGGCGCCGTGGTCGGCATGATCATGGCCGGCCGCTATCTGCTGACGCCGCTGTTCCAGATCATCGCGCGGACCGGTGCGCGCGAAGTGATGATCGCAGCCGCCCTCTTCGTAGTCCTCGGATCTGCCTATCTGATGCAGGTGGCCGGTCTTTCCATGGCAATGGGCGCTTTCCTTGCCGGCGTGATGCTGGCTGAATCCTCCTATCGGCACGAACTGGAGGCGGATATCGAGCCTTTCCGTGGGCTGCTGCTGGGGCTCTTCTTCATTGCCGTCGGCCTGTCGATGGAATTGCAGGTCATCGTCGACAATCTGCTGCTGATCCTGGTGGCGGTGCCGGTGCTGATGCTGATCAAGGCGATCGTTCTCTATGGCATCTGCCGCATGGCCGGCTCGCCGCATCGGGATGCGGTAAGGATCGGCGTTCTTCTGCCCCAGGGCGGTGAGTTCGGTTTCGTGCTCTTCACCACGGCCGCGGCTGCCGGGGTGCTCAGCAACGCCCAGTCCTCGCTTCTGATTTCGATCGTCACGCTGTCTATGGCGCTCACGCCTCTGTCAGCGCTGATCGGGCAGCGGCTTCTCGCGCGCGAGACCAGCGAACGCGAGGAGATGGAGGAAGATTTCGAAGGGGCCGGATCGGACGTGCTGATGATCGGCTTTTCGCGTTTTGGCCAGGTCGTTGCCCAGATCCTTCTGGCCAGCGGCCGCGATGTGACGATCATCGACGACAGTGCCGACCGCGTGCGCCAGGCAGCAGCTTTCGGCTTCCGCATTTATTTCGGTGATGGCACGCGGCTCGACGTGCTGAGGGCGGCTGGGATCGAGAAAGCGAAGATCGTTGCCATCTGCACCCACAAGAAGGAAACGACGAACAAGATCGTCGAGCTCATCCAGTCGGAATGCCCGGAGATGCGCATCTATGCGCGCTCCTACGACCGTATTCACAGTATCGAATTGCGCGGCCGCGACGTGGAGTACGAATTGCGCGAGACGTTGGAATCCGGCCTTCTCTTCGGCCGCAGAACCCTTGAAGGGCTCGGCGTATCGGAAGACGAGGCATATGATGTTGCAGAGGATATCCGGCGCCGCGACGAAGAGCGGCTGAAGCTGCAGGCCCAGGAAGGCATCATGGCCGGCCGCGACCTGATCCATCAGCGTCCGGTCAAGCCGGAGCCGCTGGTCAAGCCGAAGCGACAGGTCAATGCCATCGCGGAAGACGAGACCGTCGCTGCCGAATAAGGCTCAACGGCGAACGAAATCCTCCATGCGGGCGGCGAGATCCCGCTTCAGCGGATCCTTCAGGCGGTCGCAGATCTCGAGGATCTCGCGAGCCTTGAAGAAGTCGAGCACTCTGTAGCTGTTGACCTCCGGCCGGATGTAGATGTCCGGCTGGCAGATCTTCATCTTCAGCGCCATATGCGATTGCATCATCAGCTGCGAGGCACCGAACAGGCTGTCGATCCGGTTCGGCATCGACGAACCATTGCCCTCCGGCGCACCGATGACATCGATCGCCACCATGATGTCGGTCTTGCCGACGAGGTGGTCATAGGGGACGGGGTTGAAGATGCCGCCGTCGATCATCAGCCGCCCGCCGACGGACACAGGTGCAAAGAGTGCCGGGATGGCGGCCGAGGCCGACAGCGCCTCGCGGAGGTCGCCCTCGCTTCGCACCATCTCGCACTGGCCGTAGTAATCGGTCGCGATCACCGTCAGTGGAAGGCGAAGTTCGGCGAAGGTTTCGGGGATCTGCGATGGCAGAAAGGCGCGCAGAAGGCGCGGAAGATTGAACTGGCCAAGCCGAAAGCCGCCAAGTGCCCGAATACTTGCAGGCCGCAGGCTCCAGAAGCGATTGAGAACGAGGCCGCGGTTGTCGGCAAGTTCCAGTGTGTAGTTCCTGATGTCACGGCCGCTCATGCCAGCGGCGTAGCCCGCCCCGAGGATCGCTCCCATGGAGGAGCCCGCGATCAGCGTCGGCTTGATGCCGAGTTCGTCAAAGACTTCAAAGACCGGGATATGGGCAAAGCCGCGGGCGCCCCCTGCCCCAAGTGCCAGGCCGATCGTGGGATCAGCCTTGACGGCAGTCGACGGGATGGGCGTTTCAGCGACGAGATCCATGGGCCAGGCCTTTCTCCACTTCGGGGATCAGGACGGCCTATAGGAAAAGAAGTACATTTTCGTGTCACCGAAGGTGCGCTGTTCGAGAAATGCGAAAACCGGGTCAACGGACACCTGCACATCGCCACGCTCTTCCAGGATGACAAGTGCTTCTTTCGCCAGCCAGCCGACCTGATGGGCGGACAGAAGCGCCTTTTCGCCAAGGCCCTTGCCGTAAGGCGGATCGGCGAACACGAGCTCGAACGGCTCGATATTGTTCGAAGGGCCGAGACTTGTGGCGTCGCGCCTCAGAATGCGGGCCCGGCCATGCAGGCCGAACGCGTCAATGTTTTCCCAGAGAAGGCTCCGCCCCTCGACGCTGTTTTCAACGAAAAGGGCAGACTTGCAGCCGCGCGACAGGGCCTCGATGCCGACGGCACCTGTCCCGGCAAAAAGGTCGAGGATGCGAGTGCCGTCGAGCACGCCCGGGTGGGCATGCGCCAGGATGTTGAACAGGCTCTCGCGCGTCCGGTCGACGGTCGGCCGGATGTCATTCGACTTCGGCGTGGCCAGCGTGCGGCCACGAAACTCACCGCCGACGATGCGCATGCCGGCTTACCTCTTGCCCTTAGGGGCGCCGCTGCGGCCACCGGAGGGCTTGCCGCCCGGGCCACCCGTGCGCGGGCCACCGGCAGGACGACCGCCCGGCTTTCCGCCGAAGCTCTTTCCGCCACCAGGCTTGCCGCCGAAGCTTTTTCCTGCCGGCTTGCCCGAGGGTTTGCCGCCGAAGGACTTGCCTGCAGGCTTGTCACCGAAGGGCTTTCCACCGCGCGGCTTGTCGCCGAAGGGACGTTCGCTGCGCGGGCGGTCATCCCGAGGGCGGTCATCACGGGGACGATCGTCCCGCGGTGGGCGATCACCGAAGTCACGTTTCGGGCCGCGATCGGCGAAATCGCGGCGCGGGCCGCGGTCTGCTCCCTCGCGGCGCGGGCCGCGGTCTTCACCTTCACGACGCGGTGCGCGTTCGGCACGGTCGCCGAAGTCACGCTTCGGGCCTCGGTCCGTGCCTTCGCGGCGGGGCCCCCGATCTGCGCCCTCACGGCGGGGTGCACGATCGTCACCATCGCGGCGAGCCGGACGGGCACCGAAGCCACCAGGCTTACCACCACGGTCACCACCGCGGCCGCCGGGCTTCTGATCCGGACCGTCGGCGCGGATCCAGTCACCCTCTTCGTCGCGGGCACGAGTGATCTGAACGGTCGAGGTCGGTCGGTCGTCAAAACGGTCGACGGGCTTTGCGCCCCGCGGATCAGGCTTGCGACGGGCGGCAGCCGCGGCTGCCTTTTCGCCGAGCGGACGGGCGCCAGGCGCCATCCAGACATTGGCGGTGCGGCCCTTGGTGTTGCCAGCCGGGCGCTTCGGCTTGTCGCCGAACTTGTCGCCGGATTTGCCATCGTCGCGGCGCGTGTCGAGGCGTCCAAGAGCCTTCTCGCGGCGGTCGCCCTTATCGGACCAGTCCTTCGGCGCGCGCTTCTTCTCGGCTGGGCGCTCGTCCCGGCCCCATTCGGCCTTGGGCTCGCGACCAGGCTTCTTCGCAGGCGCTGCTGTTTCTTCCTCTTCGGTCTCGACGCCATGGGTATAGATCGGCGCGTCGAAATTGGCCTTGGATTCCTCGATCAGGCGGGGCCCGAGCTGGTCGCGCAGCATGCGGCCACGGACTTCGAGTACCTTGCCTTCCGGGAGGTCGCCCAACTGGAAGGGGCCATAGGAGATGCGGATCAGGCGGTTGACCTCAAGGCCGAGCGCGCCGAGCACGTTCTTGATCTCGCGGTTCTTGCCTTCGCGCAGACCCATGGTGATCCAGACATTGTGGCCCTGCTTGCGGTCGAGCGTAGCATCGATCGCACCATAGAGCACGCCGTCGACTGCAATGCCTTCCTTCAACGCGTCGAGCGCCGGCTGGTCGACCTCGCCGTAGGCGCGCACGCGGTAGCGGCGCAGCCAGCCGGTGGTCGGCAGTTCGAGCACGCGGGCGAGACCGCCGTCATTGGTGAGCAGCAGCAGACCTTCGGTGTTGATGTCGAGGCGGCCGATCGACATGACGCGCGGCAGCTCTTCCGGCAGTTTCTCGAACACTGTCGGGCGGCCTTCCGGATCGGAATTGGTCGTCACCAGACCGGCCGGCTTGTGGTAGAGCCACAGACGCGTGCGTTCGATGCCACGGATCGGATGGCCGTCGACCTCGATCTTGTCGGCGAGTGTGGCGTTGAGGACCGGGGTCTCCAGCACCTTGCCGTTCACGGAAACGCGGCCTTCCATGATCATCCGCTCGATGTCACGGCGCGAGGCCACGCCTGCGCGCGCGAGCAGCTTGGAGATGCGCTCTGGCTTGACGGTCTCGTCGCTCACGGAGGCTTCGGCGCGTGGAGCGCGGGCGGGCTTCGACGCGGGCTTGTCTGCGAACTGGTCTGCCGACTTGGCGGCGGGCTTTCTGGTTTGCGGCTTGCCGCTGCGGTCGGAGGACTTTGCCCCCGGACGCCTGGACTTGTCTTTGAATGTCATTTGCTGTTTGCCTGTGGTTTGGGCTGTCGTATCAGGTCGCGCGGCTCTGGTTAAGTGGAAAGTTCAGGCATGGCGCAGACAAACGGCTTCATGGAAGCGGCCTTCGAAGAGGCCCGTGCCGCAGGAGCGCGCGGCGAAGTGCCGATCGGCGCCGTCGTCGTGCGCGACGGCGAGATCCTTGGACGGGCCGGCAATGAGACGCGCGTGCTGAACGACGTTACCGCCCATGCGGAGATCGTCGCGATCCGCCGCGCCGCTGCTGCCGTGGGAGATGAACGCCTTACAGATGCGGATCTCTATGTGACGCTCGAGCCCTGCACCATGTGTGCGGCGGCGATCTCCTTTGCCCGGATCCGGCGACTCTATTATGCTGCGCACGACCCGAAGGGCGGGGCCGTGGAAAGTGGCGTGCGGTTCTACCAGCAACCGACATGCCATCACGTGCCGGAGGTCTATTCCGGCATTCGCGAAAGCGAGGCAGCGGCAATGCTGCGTGGCTTCTTCCAGGAGAGGAGAGATTGATGATCTATGGCGTGCTTGTGGTCTCGATCGGAATGATGGCGTTCATCGCGATCTGGGCCTATCGCAATGTGGCGCCGGACGAGGCGCGGCTGCCGATGCAATGGTCGGTCAGCGGCACCGTGAACTGGCGCGCGCCGCGCATCGTGGCGATTGCAGCCTCCCCCCTGCTCATGCTGGCCCTGATCGGGGTGATCTTCTTCTTTTCGCGAAACAATCCCGCCGAGCGCGATATGGCGCTGCTGTGGATCGCCTTTCTCGGCCCGCCGCTGCAGGCCCTGCATATGGCACTCGTTGCACGCACGGTGGAAAACGAGGAATAAGGGCGCGGTCAGTCTGCCAGAGCAAACGACTTGAGCTTTTCGCCCGCCAAGCGATACCGGATCCACTCGTTTTGCGGTTCAGCGCCGATCGCGTCATAGACGCGGATCGCGGGCTCGTTCCAGTCCAGCACGCTCCATTCGAAACGACCACAGCCTTTTTCGACTGCAAGACGAGCCAGGTGCTTGAGCAGGAGCTTGCCGGCGCCCGAACCGCGATGATCGGGCGAGACATAGAGATCCTCGAGGTAAAGGCCGTTCTTCGCCTGCCAGGTGGAATAGTTGTAGAACCAGACGGCGAAACCGGCGGGTACGCCATCATTCTCCAGGATGGCCGCCTCGGTCACAGACCCCTCACCGAAGATCGATGCGCGGATCGTCGCTTCGGTCGCCTCCACCTCGTGGCCCGCCTTTTCATAGACGGCAAGTTCGGTGATGAAGCCGAGAATGGTGCCGGCGTCATCAGGCGTTGCAGGGCGAATGGTGAACGGCATGGGTGGACCTCAAGCAAAAGGGCAGGTCGTTTCCGCCCTGCCCCGATTTATTCCGTTGTGAAAGACGCTTATTGGAAGGGCATCCACCAGGAGCTGGTCTGTTGGGCAGCCTTGGCTTCCTTCTTGCGGCGCTTTTCCTTCTTCAGTTCCGGCTCACCGAGATCGGTCAGAGCCACGTCCTGGGTCTGACGATATTCGGACGGCGGATCGGAGAGCAGGCGGCGCTGGTCGAGATAGGCGCCCTTCTGCAGCGCGCGGGCATCGCGGAAGGCCTGCCACTTCTGGGTCTCGGTCATCGTACCGGCCGTGCCGTAACCGGCAAGCAGCGGCGAGCGGTAACGCGGGTTGTCGGCATTGGCATCAGCCTCGGCCACCAGACGTTCACGGGCCTCTTCAGGCGATTCCACCCATTCCGGATTGTTTTCGCGGCTGGCAACCGACGCCTGGGGCGCCACAAGCCCCGCCGTCTGCGTGCCGCCCGGGGGCAGAACCAGATCAGGGCGCGGATTGTACTTGGTGCCCTTGTTAGCCGGCTCTCGCGGCGCAAGCGACACGGCCGAGCCAACGTCGTCGACCAGTTGCTCCATGGCCGTCTTGTCGGTGCCGTAGGTCGGGCTACCGACGCAACCGGAAAGACCTGTGGTTACGCCGAAAAGACCAACCAGACCGAGGCCAACTCTGAACAGATATGCCGAATTCATGAATGCCTACCAGCCTCGCCGCAGTTTCATAAGTCGTGCCGAATACTCGCGACCAGCACTGCAGGTCGATTTCGGCCAATTTCAGGCAGTTTTACCGGATGACCCGCGAAAGCGCAAATCATCCGGTCACATTTCCTCAACCAGCCGCAGCAAGCTCGCGCAGCGCCTGGGCGTCACGGGCCGAAACCTCCGGATAATCCGGGTCCGAACCAACGTCCTTGGTGATCTTCCAAGAGCGGGCACACTTGGTGCCCTCGGCCAGCTTCGGCTCGACGGCGACCTTGGTGCCATCGTCGAGACGGAAGGCTTCCGCCGGGCCTTCGCCCGACACAACCTGGATATCCGATGTGATGCAGATCTCGGCAAAGTCCAGACCGTCGAGCGCCTTCAGCAGGTCGGCGTCGGCGACATGAACGACCGGGGCTGCTTCCAGCGACGAGCCGATCCGCTTTTCCTTGCGCTCGATTTCGAGAGCACCAGTGACGGCACGGCGAACGGCGCGAACGCCCTTCCACTTCTCGGCAACCGCTTCGTTCGACCAGTCGGCCGGGATCACCGGGAACTGTTCAAGATGCACCGACTCGGCGTTGGGATCGCGCGACAGCCAGGCCTCTTCCGTGGTGAAGGGCATCATCGGGGCAAACCACAGGACCAGGCAGTCGAAGAGCTTGCGGATGACGAAGAGAGCCGAACGACGCTTCAGACTGGACGGGGCGTCGCAGTATAGCGTGTCCTTGCGGATGTCGAAGTAGAAGGCCGAGAGTTCGACATTGGCGAAATCGCTGAGGGCGCGGACGATGCGCTTGAAGTCGAATTCGTCGTAGGACTTGCGGACCAGCTGATCGAGTTCCGCCAGGCGGTGCAGCATCAGCTTTTCGAGTTCCGGCAGATCGGCATAGGCAATTTCGTCGCCCTTGTCGTGGGCGAGCGTGCCGAGCATCCAGCGGATCGTGTTTCGGATCTTGCGGTAGGCATCGATGTTGGTCTGGATGATCGTCTTGCCGAGGCGCTGGTCCTCGGCATAGTCGGTCGACATGACCCAGAGACGCAGGATATCGGCGCCGGATTCCTTCATCACGTCCTGCGGCGTCACGGTGTTGCCGAGCGACTTCGACATCTTGCGACCGTCTTCGGCCATCGTGAAACCGTGAGTGATGACGGCGTTATAGGGCGCGCGGCCGCGGGTGGCGCAGCTTTCGAGCAGCGAGGAATGGAACCAGCCGCGATGCTGGTCGGAGCCTTCGAGATAGACGTCGGCTGGCCATTTCAGGTCCGGGCGATCTTCCAGCGTGAAGGTGTGGGTCGAGCCCGAGTCAAACCAGACGTCGAGGATGTCTGATACCATCTGCCACTTGTCGCCGTCATGCTCGGAGCCGAGGAAGCGCTGCTTGGCGCCTTCGGCAAACCAGGCATCGGCGCCTTCCTTCTCGAAAGCTTCGAGGATACGCGCGTTGACCTTCTCGTCCTGCAGCACATTGCCTTCGGCATCGGCGAAGACGCAGATCGGCACGCCCCATGCTCTCTGACGGGAAAGAACCCAATCCGGGCGCTGCTCGATCATGGCGCGCAGGCGGTTCTGGCCACCGGCGGGGACAAAGCGGGTCTGATCGATGGCCGAGAGCGCGCGGGTGCGCAGCGTCGTACCGTCGGCGAGGTCCTTGTCCATATAGACGAACCATTGCGGCGTGTTGCGGAAGATCACCGGTTTCTTGGAGCGCCAGGAATGCGGATATTCGTGCTTGATGCGGCCACGGGCAAAGAGATTGTTGGCCTTGATGAGAGCGTCCATGACGCGCTTGTTGGCGTCGCCCTTCTTGCCGTTGTCGTCGAGTACGCGGGCAGCACCGCCGTCGGCCGAGGGGCCGAAACCGGGGGCGTCTTCCGTGTAGAAGCCGGCATCGTCGACCGGGAACGGGATCTTTCCGTCGATGCCACGGGCTTCGAGCTGGCGGACATTTGCCATCCAGGCTTCAAAGTCTTCGCGACCATGCGACGGTGCGGTGTGGACGAAACCGGTACCGGCGTCGTCGGTGACGTGGTCACCATCAAGCATCGGGACTGCGAAGGTGTAGCCGAGGTCGGCCAGCGGATGGGCGCAGGTGATCGCGCCGAGTTCGGCACCGGTCACGTCGCGGACGAGCTTGAAGATCACCTTGGCCTTGGTTGCGGCATCTTCGGCAAGGCGCTTGGCGAAGATCAGCTTTTCGCCCGGCTGCGGGCCGAAATCGTTCGTGGCTTCGGTGATCTCATAGAGGCCGTATTCGATCTTCGAGGAGTAGGAGATCGCGCGGTTGCCCGGGATGGTCCAGGGGGTGGTCGTCCAGATGACGACGGAGGCGCTCCAGAGGTCCTGCGCAGTCCGCTCAGAAGAGTTGGATGGTGTGGTCTCGCCAGTCACACGGTCAACGACAATGTTCTGCGGCACCACCGGGAACTTCACCCAGATCGTGTCGCTCTCGACCTCGGCATATTCCACCTCAGCCTCAGCCAAAGCCGTGCGTTCGACGACCGACCACATGATCGGCTTGGAGCCGCGATAGAGCTGGCCGGACATGGCGATCTTGAGCAGTTCGCCGGCGATGCGGGCTTCCGAATGGAAGGCCATAGTCGTGTAGGGATTGTCGAAGTCACCCTCGATGCCGAGACGGCGGAACTCGTCCGACTGGATGTTGATCCAACCTTGCGCGAATTCGCGGCATTCCTTGCGGAATTCGTTGACCGGGACCTCGTTCTTGTCCTTGCCCTTCTCGCGATACTTTTCCTCGATCTTCCACTCGATCGGCAGGCCGTGGCAGTCCCAGCCGGGCACGTAGTTGGAATCGAAGCCGCGCATCTGGAAGGAGCGGGTGATGACGTCCTTCAGCACCTTGTTCAGCGCATGGCCGATATGAATGTTGCCGTTGGCATAGGGCGGGCCGTCATGCAGGACGAACTTTTCGCGGCCGGCGGCCGAGGCGCGCAGGCGCTTGTAGAGGCCCATCTGCTTCCACTTTGCCGCCATTTCCGGCTCCTTCTGGGGAAGGCCGGCGCGCATCGGGAATTCGGTCTCGGGCAGATAGAGCGTCTTGGAGTAGTCGATCTTTTCAGGGGTATCGGTCATGGATCAGCCATCGGATGGGGCGACCGGCGTGGTCGCGGAACTATGTCTTGAATTGGCGGCAAGCGGGCGATGGGCTTCAAACCCAACGCCAAAAACCCGGACCTTCCCGCGGCTTTTCAAGCTGCCGGGAGGGCCGGGCCAATAATTCGAATGATCCGGGCCGCCGAAAGATATGTCATGTCGCCGCGTTCTTTAGGGGTTTTTCGCGCCAAAAGGAAGGGGCAAGATGGGCGAGATGGACAGCGCCGCATGACAGACTTACACTCGCTGTACGCAGGCATGTAGCCAGCCATTCGATGACAGAACGGACATGTCATGACGCGCAAGGCGCATATCCAAATCGACATTGATGCCAAGCTGGCAGCCGAGTTCGCTGCCGCGGTGACCTCCGCGCAGACATCCGAAGCCGAAGTGCTCCGGGCAATGGTCGAGGACTATGTCGAGCGGCAGAAGGTCGACGGCAGCTATCGGCAATTTCTGGAAGCCAAGGTTGCGCGCGGTCGTGGAGAGGTGGCAGCTGGTGATCTGGTATCAGCAGAGGAAGCGGAGCGCATCTTCGCGGCGCGGCGCGAGCTGGCCGGCAAGGCAAGCCGCGCATGATTGTTCGTTGGACGCGCCAGGCTATCCGTGACCGGGCGTCCATCTTCGACTACATCGCCGAGAAGAACCCACGCGCCGCCCTGTCCATCGATGGCGCCTTTGAACAAGCGGCGATTCAGCTGACGCAATTTCCTCATTCTGGCAAACTCGGCCTAATTGAAGGCACGCGCGAGCTTCTGCCGCATTCGAGCTATCGCATGATCTATGAGGTTAGTGGCGGCGCGCTTTTCATACTGACCATCGTCCACACATCACGACAATGGCCACCGCCATCGGGCGACGAGCGCGAGATCGCCGACGATTAGCCTTCCACCTCGACGATCTTTCGCAGGGCGTCGTTGATGCGGTCCTGCCAGCCCGGGCCGCCCCTCTGGAAATGTTCAAGCACGGCGCTGTCGAGTTTGATCGACACCATCTCCCGGACCTGGGGTGGGGCGCGGCGTTCGACGGCGGGCGCCACGGGTTTGGGGGCCGGCCGGAACAGAGCTTCGGCGGCGTCCTTCGGGTTCACGGGTCTGCGTGGCGTCATGGCCATGGGATGCCTTTCGGGCTCTGTCGGTGATTTTGCTGGCGGCACTAGGCGCCAATGCGGGCAAGGCGTCAAGCCGGCATCCGCATCCCCACAGGAGCGACTGCTCAGGCAGATCGCGCAGGGTTTGCGAAGAAACCAAACCGCGACAGGCGGCGGGCGATCAGGATGCCAATTAGAAGTGCCGAAACGAAGATCGCTGCCGAGGCCTGCCCCAAACCCAGTGCCGGGATCGATGCGCCTGGGCAGAAGCCGGCAATGCCCCAGCCGATACCAAAAACGGCCGACCCGCCGATCAGCCGGGCATCGATGGCGGTCGTCTTCGGCAGGTGGAAGCTCTGGTCGAAGATCGGTCTTTCGCGCATCCGGAAGAGCAAGGCGTAGCCGGGTGCGGCCACCGCGAGTGCGCCGGCCATGACGAAGGCGAGGCTGGGATCGAAGCTGCCGGCAAGGTCGAAGAAATTGAGTACCTTGGCCGGGTTCGCCATGCCGGACAGCGCAATGCCGGTGCCGAAGACAGCGCCGATCAGGAAGACGAGGAGGACGCGCATCAGAGCATTCCTCCGAAGACGTGCCGAGTGAAGAACACAGTCACGATGGCGAAAGCCATGAAAGTGACGGTCGCCACAATCGAGCGGCGGGAAAGACGGGCGATGCCGCAGATGCCGTGCCCAGAGGTGCAACCGGAGCCGAAGGTGACGCCGATACCGGCAATCAGACCTCCGACGACAAGCGCTGCGGTCGAAACCGGGACCGAATACTCGATCTCGTATCCACTGAGCGACAATGCCAGTGGCGCAAGGATTGCGCCGGCAAGGAAGGCTGCCTTCCACGACCAGTCGGCGCCAAGTGGTGGCAGGATCCCGCCGATGATCGAGGTCATGCCGGCGACGCGGCCCCAGGTCAGCATCAGGAGCAGCGCAGAGAGACCGATCAGCAGGCCGCCGGCGAAAGACATCAAGGGGGTGAATTCGGTCAAGACGAAGTTCCGATCCGATGGTGACAGTAAGATCGGTATAGGAGACAAACCGGGGCGGCGCCAGCCGGCGAAACCGATGCGGCAGCCTTGCGTCTTGCGCCGAGTGCGTCAGCGATCGTCGGTCACGTTTTCCAGTTCGACATATTCCGAGCGGGGCGCGATGCGAAGCGCGCTGGCTGACCGGGCGCATTCGTCCTGGGCAAAATGCACCGCAGCCTCCTGTGTGCAGAAGAGCCCGCCGACCAGGCCCGCTTCATCTCGAACGACCCACCAACCATGGTGATCTCGTCCGACCGTAAACCGAGCGGGCCGTCTAACTGAAGGTGCGACATGGACTGCGCGAAACATAGGTGGGTTTCCTTTCGCAAGATTTGGAAGAAGGCTCAGGCGACCTTGCGCCGTGGATGCGTGACTTCGAGGTTCTGCAGCGCGCCGAGGACCGCCCGCGCGGATGCCGGCTCGAGCGGGACAAGAGGGAGGCGCAGTTCGGGACTGATGCCGAGGGTCCGGGAGAGTGCGAACTTCACGGCTGCGATGGGGTGTTCCCTTTCGAGCGCCATGAGCAAGGGCAGGATGTTCTGATTCAGTCTGACTGCCGCAACGGGATTGGGCGCGCAGAGCGCATGGTGTCGCGAGACGAGCAGGCGTGGCGCGATATTGCCGGCAAGCGACACCGCTCCTCCGCCTCCAGAGGCAGCGAATGGCAGAGCCGCGATATCGTTGCCGCAAAGCTGTGGGAGCAAAGAGGGTTCGGTCAGCTGGTGCTCCGCGAGCCGGCCGAGATCCGCGCCATAGTCGACCAGACCTACAATTCCCTTCATCCAAGCAAGCTCTGAAAGCAGGCCCTGGCTTGCACGAATGCCGGTCCGGGCCGGCGCGTCAGCCACCAGGATCGGCAGGTCGACGGCGTCACGGATGGCAGTGACGTGGCAAGCCACACCCTGCATCGTCGGCTTGCTGTAATAGGGAAGCACCACCAGAAGGGCATGTGCGCCCAAAGCTGCCGCCTGCTGCGCCTGCTCGATGCTGGAGCGTGTGCAGTGGGTCCCGACACCGGCAATTACACGGAGCTCGCGTCCAACCCGGCATACTGCCGTCGACACAAGGTCGGATCGCTCCGAAGGGGTCAGCGACGTCGCCTCCCCTGCGAGCCCGCAGACGACGACGCCTGAGACACCCTGCTCGCGCTGCATCTCCAGCAGTCTCTCAAATCCTTCGAGATCGAGGGCGCCACCTTTAAACGGCGTGACCAGATCGGTGTAGAAGCCTAGGGGCCAGCCTCGGATGTCAGGCATGATAGGGCCTCGTACCACGGCCACCCGACGCGGAGACAAGTGCCAGCAGGATTGCGGCACAGCGGTCGGGATGCATGCCGGCGCCACACACCGAGTGGTCATTGTCGCTGGTAGCGACCCGGCAGGACCAGAGGGTGCCGGAAAAACTCAGGTGTTGCAGTTCAAGGGCCGGACGTGATCGGGCCAGCAAGAACAGCAGGGCTTCCAAATGGGCTCCAGTGTCCATCGCCTCGCGGAAATAGCGGCGGTCGCGCATATCCTGTCGGCATGTCGACAGCGGCTCCAGGAGCGTGAAGGCCTCCCAGATGTGATGTTCACCTGCTTTGGGGAGCTCGGCGAGGCGTTCCTTCAACTCCTCGATGCGCTCTTCTGCCGTCAGGGGCTGACCGTTGCGGAAAATGCTCGTCTGCATGTTCGATCCTCGATCGGATCGGTCGCGAGGGCCTCAAGGCCTTCCTGTCGCGCCGACCACTCGGTTGACGAACAGGAAAATATGCATGGTGAGGTCAGCCTTCGATTGGGAAAGCTCGGGGCGCAGGTCAGGAATAAATAAGGACCCCGTTTTCGGGGCACCTGCCTTAGAAGGCGATGGCAGCGTCCAGGGGACCGATAGGCGAAACGGCCGAGAGAAGCGCCCTCGCCTCCTCCGCGTCCTTGCGGATCTGGGCGACCAAGGGATCGAGGCCGTCGAATTTCCACTCGTCCCGCAGGAAACCGAAGATCGAAACGGAACAGATCTCGCCATAGAGATCGCCGGAAAAATCGAAGATGAAGGTTTCGAGCCAGGGATCGCCGTTGTTGGTGACCGTCGGACGATAGCCGAAACTGGCCACGCCATCGCGGATGATGCCGTCGGGACGGCGGAAGCGGACGGCATAGATCCCCGCACGCAGGGTCGCTTCCGGCTGCAGGTGCATGTTGGCGGTGGGAAAGCCCAGCGTGCGGCCGAGCTGCTGGCCCTTCATCACCTCAGCCTCGACGGTGTAGCGATAGCCGAGCAGACCGGCGGCCTCCGTGACATTGCCTTCGGCGATCAGACCGCGGATGCGGCTCGAGGAAATGACCTCCGCACCCTCGTCACGGAAGGCATCGATCAGGCTGACGCCGAAACCATGTCGGCTTCCGGCTTCCATCAGAAATGCCGGGCCGCCTTCCCTGCCCTTGCCGAAATGGAAGTCAAAGCCGGTGACGACTTCGCGGGCACCCAGCCAGTCGCCGAGGATCGACTTGACGAAGTCTTCCGCAGAGCGCTGCGAGAATTCGCGGTCGAAGGGGTATTCGATGACCGAATGAAAGCCCATGGCTTCCAGGATGCGCGCGCGCAAGGAAGGCGGCGTCAGACGGAAGACCGGCTTGTCGGGATTGAAAATGGTGCGCGGATGGGGCTCGAAGGTCAGCACGAGGGCCGGCACACCCAGCGCTTCTGCCCGCTCCAGCGCACGGCTGAGAACAGCCTGGTGGCCACGATGCACGCCGTCGAAATTGCCGATGGCAACGACGCCGCCGCGCAAGCCTGCGGGCAGCGGTTCCTTCTTCTCATTGCGATGAAAGACAGTCATCCGAGCCGCTGCCTCATGCGAGTCTGTGCATCCAGTATTGCGGGGCGACTTTCTCGCGGTCGAGGAAGATCTTGAGCCGCGCCTCGTCGGTCACATTGTTCGTCGCGTAGTCGGCGGCATGAATACCGCCGGAGATGTAGAGGAGGTCGAGCCCTGCGTCGACGGCGCCCTTGACGTCGGTCGGCATGCCGTCGCCGATGGCGAGCACACGGGACTTGTCGAAATCGCCGCGGGCTTCGCGGGCAGACGCCAGTGTTGCCTCATAGATCGGCGAGTGCGGCTTGCCGGCAATGCGGGTCTCGCCGCCGAGTTCCGTATAGAAGGCGGCGACAGCGCCGGCGCAGGGAATGATGCGGTGGCCGCGCTCGACGACAAGATCCGGATTGGCGCAGATCAACGGCACCTTGCGGGCAACGAAGTCGGTGAGCATGTCGCGATAGTCTTCAGGTGTCTCGACCTCGTCGTCGAAGAAGCCGGTGCAGACCACGCAGTTTGCGTCTTCCTTCGAGACGACCTCGACATCAAGGCCATCGAAGAGCGGAAGGTCCCGTTCAGGGCCGAGCAGGAAGACCTTCTTCGGGCCAGCGGCAATCAGGGTACGCGTAACGTCGCCGGAGGTAACGATCCGGTCATAGGCGCTGTCGGGAACGCCGATCGCCCGCAGCTGCGGGATGACGCCGATCGCAGGCCGGGGCGAATTGGTGATCAGCACCACCGTGAGCCCCTTTTCGCGCGCCGCGGTCAGGGCTTCGCCGGCAAGCGGAAACGCGTCGATGCCGTTGTGCAGCACGCCCCAGACGTCGCAGAGAATGACGTCGTAAGCGTCGGTCACGTCACCGAGGGTGGAAATGCTGCGGGTCATCGTCTGTCCTGACTGGTAAACTGTGTCCGGTGACATGGCAAAGGAAGGGCGGCAAGGCAAGGGGCAAGCGTGCGCAGAACCGAAAATGCCGTGCGCGTGCCGGCGTCACTCAAAACAGGAAATGCGCCAAGAGACCCAGCAGACCGGCCGTGATCAGGGTTTTTCCGATCCCGAGATGGAAGCGGAAGATCATCACGGCGGCAATCAGGGCGATTGCCAGGGCCGGCACGTCTAGCGACGACCAGACAGGCTTCGGGACGGAGAACGTGAGCGGCCCGAAACTGAAAAGCGCCACGGGATCAACCTTCGTGAAAATCACATGCAGCGAGAACCAGACCGCAAGGTTGAGAATGACGCCGACCACGGCTGCGGTGATGGCCGACAGGGCGGCACTCAGGAGACGATTGCCGCGCAACCGCTCGATGTAGGGGGCACCGGCGAAGATCCAGATGAAGCTCGGGACGAAGGTCGCCCAGGCGGCAATGAGACCGCCCAGCAAGCCGCCTACCAGCGGATCCAGGGCACCGCTGTCGCGGAAGCCGGCGAGAAAGCCGACATAGGACAGGACAAGCACCAGCGGTCCCGGCGTCGTCTCGGCGAGCGCCAGGCCGTCCAGCATATCACCCGGCTTCAGCCAGGCATAGTGATCGACGGCGACCTGGGCGACATAGGCGAGCACGGCATAAGCGCCGCCGAAGGTGACAAGGGCCATCTTCGAAAAGAAGGCCTGCACCTCGGGAAGAGCCGTTTCCGGAAGGGTGAGCCAAAGAAGTGGCAAGGGCGCCAGCCAGACGGCGATCCATAATACGAGCGCCGCCGCCTGCCGGAGAAACGCCGGGCGGGCGCGCAGCTCGCCGGATATCTGGACTGTGTCAGTCGGCCCGCCGCGGGCATGGAGGAGGCCGATCAAGCCGGCCGCGAGCACGACCAGCGGGAACGGGAGCGAAAACAGGAAGAGCGCGATGAAGGCCGCCGCCGCCATGGCTCGATGAAATCCGCTTTTCAAGGCGCGTTTACCGATCCGGACGACGGCCTCGACAACGATCGCCAGGACTGCAGCCTTCAGTCCGAAGAACAGGCCGGCGACGATGCTCGCCTCCTGGTAAACCGCGTAAAGACTGGAAAGCCCAAGGATGATCGCGAGACCCGGCAGCACGAAGAGAAGGCCGGCCACCATGCCGCCGCGCACACCGTGGAGCAGCCAGCCGATATAGGTGGCGAGCTGCTGCGCTTCTGGGCCCGGCAACAGCATGCAGTAGTTCAGCGCATGCAGGTAGCGGCCTTCATCGATCCAGCGCTTCTCCTCGACGCAGATGCGGTGCATCAGCGCGATCTGTGCGGCAGGCCCGCCGAAGGACATCAGGCCAATGCGGGCAAAGGCCGAAACAAGGTCTGCAAACGAGGGCGAAACAGGGAGCTGACCGGAGACGTTGGCGGGGTGAATGTCGGTGGAACTCGCCGGCATACAGCCTTCCTTTTTTCACGAGCGCGCTTGACTCGCGTGACCGCTGTTCTTATCTCAGCCTCGCTGGCACTCCCCGAGGGAGAGTGCTAACAAAATCCGATGCGATGCCCTCGGGGGATCGCGAGTGTCATTTGATCGAGGGATTAGACAATGGCAAGCACCAATTTCCGTCCGCTGCACGACCGCGTTGTAGTCAAGCGCGTCGAGTCTGAAGAAAAGACCAAGGGCGGCATCATCATTCCTGACACTGCCAAGGAAAAGCCGGCTGAAGGCGAAGTCATCGCCGTTGGCCCGGGCGCCCGCGACGAAAGCGGCAAGCAGATCGCTCTTGACGTCAAGGTCGGCGACCGCGTCCTGTTCGGCAAGTGGTCCGGCACCGAGGTCAAGCTCGACGGCGTTGACCTGCTGATCATGAAGGAAGCCGACATCATGGGCGTCATCGGCTGATTTCAGCGCGATCACCCCTCTTCCTTTTTAACCAAGTCAACAATGGGCTAGAAGCCCGGGAGTTTGAACATGGCTGCTAAAGAAATCAAGTTTGGCCGCACCGCGCGCGAAAAGATGCTGCATGGCGTCGACATCCTCGCAGACGCAGTGAAGGTAACGCTCGGCCCGAAGGGTCGTAACGTCATCATCGACAAGTCCTTCGGCGCACCGCGCATCACCAAGGACGGTGTATCCGTTGCCAAGGAAATCGAACTGGAAGACAAGTTCGAGAACATGGGCGCCCAGATGGTCCGCGAAGTTGCTTCGAAGACCAACGACATCGCTGGCGACGGCACCACGACCGCAACCGTTCTTGCCCAGGCCATCGTTCGCGAAGGCAACAAGGCCGTTGCTGCCGGCATGAACCCGATGGACCTGAAGCGCGGCATCGATCTGGCCGTTGCTGAAGTCGTCAAGGACCTCCAGGCCAAGGCCAAGAAGATCTCGACTTCGGAAGAAGTTGCCCAGGTCGGCACGATCTCGGCAAACGGCGACACGCAGGTCGGCAAGGACATTGCCGAAGCCATGCAGAAGGTCGGCAACGAAGGTGTTATCACCGTCGAAGAAGCCAAGACCGCTGAAACCGAACTCGAAGTCGTCGAAGGCATGCAGTTCGACCGCGGCTACCTGTCGCCCTACTTCGTGACCAACCCGGAAAAGATGGTCGCCGATCTCGACGACGCCTACATCCTCCTGCACGAAAAGAAGCTCTCGAACCTCCAGGCCATGCTGCCGGTTCTCGAAGCCGTCGTTCAGACCGGCAAGCCGCTCGTCATCATCGCTGAAGACGTCGAAGGCGAAGCTCTTGCAACGCTCGTCGTCAACAAGCTGCGTGGCGGCCTGAAGATCGCTGCCGTCAAGGCTCCGGGCTTCGGCGATCGCCGCAAGGCCATGCTGGAAGACATCGCCATCCTCTCGGGCGGCACTGTCATCTCGGAAGACCTCGGCATCAAGCTGGAGTCTGTCACCCTCGACATGCTCGGCCGCGCCAAGAAGGTCTCGATCACCAAGGAAAACACCACCATCGTTGATGGCGCCGGTGCAAAGTCCGACATCGAAGGCCGCGTTGCCCAGATCAAGGCTCAGATCGAAGAAACCACTTCTGACTACGACCGCGAGAAGCTGCAGGAACGTCTGGCCA
>JAIXSF010000265.1 GCA_027484835.1 Rhizobiaceae bacterium
ATGATCGTGATCTTCTTCCTGCAGCGCTACCTCGTCAGCGGACTGACCGCCGGCGCGGTGAAATAAAGGCTGCCAATCAAAATTCGGGCCAACCGGACACTTTCAACCTGTCAACAAAGGGGAACTACCGATGACAAGAAAACTGACCATGCTCGCAGGCTCGTTCGCCCTGCTCGCAAGCTCGGCGCTCACCACGCTGGCTGCTGACCAGGAGATCAGCTGGATCTATTGCGGCGACAAGATCGACCCGATCCACGAGAAGTACATCGCCGAATGGGAAGGCAAGAATGCCGGCTGGAAGGTAAAGCCCGAAGTCGTCGGCTGGGAACAGTGCCAGGACAAGGCCACCACGCTTGCCGTTGCCGGCACGCCCGTCGCCATGGCCTATGTCGGCTCGCGCACGCTGAAGGAATTCGCCCAGAACGATCTCATCGTTCCGGTTCCGATGACGGACGAGGAAAAAGCATCCTACTATCCGAACATCGTCGACACCGTGACCTTCGAGGACACGCAGTGGGGCGTTCCGGTCGCCTTCTCGACCAAGGCGCTCTATTGGAACAAGGATCTGTTCAAGGCCGCCGGCCTCGACCCGGAAACACCGCCGAAGACCTGGGCTGAAGAAATCGCCTTCGCCAAGCAGATCAAGGAAAAGACCGGCACTGCCGGTTACGGTCTGCCGGCCAAGACCTTCGACAACACCATGCACCAGTTCATGCACTGGGTTTACACCAACAACGGCAAGGTCATCGACGGCGACAAGATCGTCATCGACAGCCCGGAAGTTCTGGCCGCGCTGCAGGCCTACAAGGACATCACGCCTTACTCTGTCGAAGGTGCGACCGCTTACGAGCAGAACGAAATCCGCGCCATCTTCCTCGACGGCAAGGTCGGCATGATCCAGGCCGGTTCGGGTGCCGCCTATCGCCTCAAGGATACCAAGGTCAACTGGGGTGTCGCCCCGCTGCCGAAGGGCCCGTCTGCCAAGGGTGAAGGCACGCTGCTGATCACCGACAGCCTTGCCATCTTCAAGGGCTCGGGCGTCGAGGAAAAGGCGACCGAATTCGCCAAGTACATCACGTCCACCGACATCCAGCACGAATACGAGCTGCAGGGAGGCGCTGGCCTCACTCCGCTTCGTCCGGGCGCCGTGGTCGACCAGTTCGTCGCCAATGAGCCCTTCTGGAAGCCGTTCATCGACGGCATCGCCTATGGCGGTCCGGAGCCCCTGTTCACTGACTACAAGGGCTTCCAGAACGTTATGATCGAGATGGTTCAGTCTGTCGTCACCGGCAAGGCCGAACCTGCCGACGCCCTGAAGAAGGCTGCCGGCGAACTCGAGCAGTACAAATAATCTCGGGCAACCGAGGCTCCGCGGGCCGGTTTCGGCCCGCGGATTTCATCAAGTGGGTTTGGCCGACCGTTGAGGTCGGCAATGGAGACTGAGGGTCGTGGGTCAGCTATTTCTGAAAAAGGTGCGCAAGTCGTACGGACATTTCGAGGTCATCAAGGGTGTCGATCTCGAGGTCAAGGACGGCGAGTTCGTCGTTTTCGTCGGTCCCTCGGGCTGCGGCAAGTCCACGCTGTTGCGCATGATCGCGGGCCTCGATGACACGACCGACGGTGATATCGTCATCGACGGCGAACGGGTCAACGACAAGCCGCCCGTCGAGCGTGGCATCGCCATGGTCTTTCAGTCCTACGCGCTTTATCCGCATATGTCGGTCTTCGAGAACATCGCCTTTCCGCTGCGCGTCGAGAAACTCTCCGAAGAGCAGATCCGCGAGAAGGTGGGCGCCGTCGCCAAGATCCTGCAGCTCGATCAACGCCTGCAGCAGCGTCCGGGTCAGCTTTCCGGCGGCCAACGCCAGCGTGTCGCGATCGGCCGCGCCATTGTCCGCGAACCGAAGATCTTCCTGTTCGACGAGCCGCTATCCAACCTCGACGCGGCATTGCGCGCCGACATGCGCATCGAGCTTACCAAGCTGCATCGCGACCTCGAAGCGACGATGATCTACGTCACCCATGACCAGATCGAGGCCATGACCATGGCCGACCGGATCGTGGTGCTGAATGCCGGCAACATCGCCCAGGTGGGCGCGCCGCTCGAGCTCTATCACAAGCCACAGAATACCTTTGTCGCCGGCTTCATCGGCAATCCGAAGATGAACTTCGTGCCGGTCACCTGCGTCGGCGTCGATGCGATCGGCGTGACGATTTCCTATGAGGGCCAGACGGCGCTGATCCCTGTCGATGCGCGTCCGGATCTCGTTGGCCAGACACTGACGCTCGGCATCCGACCAGAGCATACACGTCTCAGCGAAGGCGATATCAACATCATGGTGACACCTAGCGTCATCGAACGACTGGGCATCAATACGATTGCCTATGCCTCACTGCCTAACGGTGAGCCCTATTGCTCGCTCTTGCCTGGCTCTGCCCCGGTGCGCGCCGAACAGCCGATGACCACGGGCATCATGGCCGCCGACTGCCATCTGTTCGACGCGGATGGCCAGGCGCTGGAGCGCCGCATCGACTGGCGCACCCTCGACCTCCCGGCGTCCGTGACGGCCGCCAAATAAAGCTCCTCCCGGCCATGCCAAAGGCCAATCCCCTGGTCCGCCTTCGGGCGGACCTTTTTTCGTTTAAGGGGCTGCTGCTCGCTGGCATACCAAGTGTCGATGATAGGAACCGATAGGATGGCGTATTGTTGGTTTCTGGCTAGGCGCGGCGCGCCGGGCGATGCTGTCGCATCGGCCAAGCGGCGCAACAACGCCAGGGGCCCACAATACGCCACCTTTGGTCGGCTTCCCGCCCGTTCTGGCGTCGTCGAGTTCCTTGACCGATGCGACAGCATCGCTCTTCGGACCTCTCCTAGCCAGAAAGGGCGGTCGAGCCGATCCTATGGGTTCCTATCATCGACACTTGGTATTAGTCCGGAAAGCCGTCGAATTGCGGGAGGTCGTCGAGGATCTCGTACCATTGCGCTTTCGATCCGACGAAGATGTGCATCGAGGGCTTGGTTGAGGGTGGGTCGATGAGCGTTCCCATGGGCACATGGACTTTCACGCTGCCATTCTCGGCGATCCAGGAGTAGACGAGGGAGCCGCAGGTGCGGCAGTGCATGTCATGGATGCCTTCAGGGTCTCCGTGGCGGAACATCGCGTCTGCGCCTTCCGTCACCGTGAAATCGTCAGTTGCGACGCCGGCGATGGGCTTGAAGGCCGATCCGGTGGTGCGACGGCACTTCGAGCAGTGACAGTTGATCGCGTAGAGGAAGCGATCGGCGACCTCGTAGGTCACGGCCCCGCACATGCAGCCGCCACGCAGCCGGCCTGTTCCCGAGTTTGTGGTCTTGCCGCCCATGAACGTCCTCCTGTGGCCAAACTAGGCGCACGGGGCAGCGAGGTGCAAGCCGCTACCATACCAAGCCGCGGGCTGCGACCTCTTGCACCCGGGTGACAATCCCGTCGCGGTGGAAGGTCATCAGGTCGAAGAGGTTCGAGACCACGCAGGTGTGGTTCGGGATGATCCTGACCTTTTCGCCGGTCTCGGGGCGCCGTCCATTAACCTTGGACAGATCGACCGTGCCGTGCTCCTCGGAAAGACCTATGATGACCGCATCCGGGTACTCGACGATCATGCCGTAGTCGGCGAAGCCGAGGAGGTCAGAGGTCAACGCCTTGGAGCCGGCGTCGAGGATGGCGCGATCTGGCGTCGGGCGAGAAACGACAGTGGCCAGGATGTGCATGGCGCAGTCATTGAGGCTGCAGTGGCCGGAGCGGGCCATGGCACGGTCGTTGTAGACATAGGTGCCGGCGCGGTGCTCGGTCGCGGATGGCACCTTGTGCGCGGAGAAGAGGCTGGGCGTGCCGCCATTGGAGACGATGGGGCAGGGGATGCCACGGACCGCGAGGCCGGCGAGTGTCGCGGCGAAGAAAGCTTCGACCGCCTGTTCGGTATCGGCCTTGGGGTAGGTGAGGATGCCGCCGAAGGTAAGGCCGGGGGCTGCGACAATCGCCTCGGCAAGTGCCACCGCCGCCTCCGGACTCTGGACGCCGCAGCGTCCGCCGCCCGTATCGCATTCGACGAGCACGGTGAGCGGTCGGGTCTGAGAGAAGGCCGAGGAAAGGCCGCGCACCGTCGTTTCGCTGTCGGCAACGACCTTCAGGCCGGAGATGCGGGCGTTCAGCGTCGCGAGCCGCTCAAGTTTCTCCGAACCCAGGATGTTGAAGGTGATCAGCAGGTCCTCGAAGCCGGCCGTGGCGAAGACTTCGGCCTCGGTGATCTTCTGGCAGTTGATGCCCTTCGCGCCGGCCTTTACCTGCTGGCTGGCGATGGCTGGAATCTTGTGCGTCTTGATATGTGGACGGAAGTCGAGGCCATGGCCGTCCATATAGGTCTGGACGCGGGCGATATTGGCGGCGAGCTTACCTTCGTCGATCAGTGGCAGCGGCGTGGAGAGTTCTGATATCGACTGGCCGATCCTGGGGCGGGGGAGTTCCATCATGCGGCCTCGCTGCCTTCGGGCGTGTCATGCGGGTTTGCCATGATGGGCCAGATGTCGCGGCGCACATGGCGATAGGCGGTCTGTGAAGGATTGTTGGGATAGGGCGTGCCGGCGGCGCAGTAGAGGATTTCCGAGGCGATCTGCGAGAAGGCCGCATAGAAGTGGTTGGTCGACTTGATCACGAGCAGATGCTTGGCTGTCGGATCAATACCGAGCGCGGTGAAGAGCGACGGATCGTAGCTCTGGACACGGACCGAGCTCAGGATGATGTCGATGCCCTGGAGTCGGATATGGGCGGCATCGCCGAAGGGGGCGATGCTGTCGCCGAAGCGCATCTCTGCGCTCGGCACCACCTGGATCACCTTCACCAGGCCATCGATCGGATAACCGGTGCCGGGGGCTGATTTTGCGCCGAACCGCAAGGGGATTTCGGCGCCTTCGCCAGCTGCCATGCAGATCTGCACCGCAATCGGATCCCAGATCATGCCGACGGCAGCGTTGGTGACGCCACGCGCCAGCATTTCCGCCAGGATCACGGTCGCGTCGCCTGCCGTGCCGCCGCCGGGATTGTCCCACATGTCGGCTATGACGACAGGGCCTTTCGGGTAGGCGAGCGCCTGATCAAGGGCCGCCTTCTCGTCGATCTGCGGCATCATGAAGGTGCCGCGCTTGGAGAAAAGCTCAAGGCCGAGATCGCGCGCCAACATCGTGCCCTTGTCGGCATTGCCATCGGTCACCGCGATTGTCTTGGTGCCCATCTCCGGTACGTCGCCGGCCATGAAGCCATGGATGACGGAAAGCGACAGCACATCCGGCTCCGTCTTCTCGATGGCCATAAGTCTGTCAACAAAGCTGCGCATGGGTTCGCGCGATGTCGGGAAGACGTCGATCATGCGGCAGTCGAAGACTGACATCACCGGCTTGACCCGTCCCTCCAGCGTATCGACAGCGATACGCCAGAGATCTTCGGCGCGGTCGACGAAATCCGTATGCGGGAATTCCTTGAAGACGACGAAGAAGTCGGCGGCTGCGACGCGTTTTGCCGTCAGATGGCTATGAGGATCGAGTTCGGCGCAGAGAAGGATGTCCGGGCCGATGATCTCGCGGATGCGGGCGAGCAGATCGCCTTCCGGGTCAAGATAACCGTCCGCGACCATTGCGCCATGCAGGCCGAGTACGACCGCGTCGACAGGCAGTGCAGCGCGCAACTGATCGAGGATCTCGTCACGAAGGCTCTCAAAGGCCTGCCGATTGACGAGACCCGCCGGGTCCGCCCAGGTCGCCGTGCCCTCGATCAGCGTCCAGCCCTTGCCAGCGCAAACCTTGCGACCGACCGTAATCGGCGCGGTGCAGAGTGTCGGGGTCGCGGGATGCTTGCCCGGAGGCGCGTAAAGCGAATCCTCGAAGGCGCGCCGGTCGATGCAGATCGGGGAGAAAGTGTTGGTTTCCGTTGCAAGCGCGGCGGTGAAGATGCGCAAAGGCCGACCTCCAGGTCTCAAGGGTTGGGGCGGTTCAGCGCTGGCCCATCGGATTGGGCAGATAACCGGTAAAGCCGGAGATTTTCCAGCGACC
>JAIXSF010000456.1 GCA_027484835.1 Rhizobiaceae bacterium
GAGCAGCATGACGTGACCGATCACGCCGAGGAAGGCGATCAGGAAACCGCCCGTCGCTGCCCCACACAGGCCGCCCAGGCTCCAGAAGGCATGACAGGACGACATGATCGAGCGGCGCATGTTGCGCTCCACTTCGACGGCATTGGCATTCATCGCCACGTCCATGGCCCCGGTCAGGCCACCGAAGAGGAAGATCGCGACGGCACCCGTCCAGATATTGTCGACGAGCGTGACAAGCACGATCGTCGGGATGAACAGGAGCGTGGTGATCTCGACCACGCGACGGGAACCGTAGCGGGCGATCTGCATGCCGGCGATCGGCATCAGCACCAGCGAGCCGACGCCGAAGACGAAGATCATCACACCGAGCATCAGTTCAGTGAGCCCGAGCGCCTGCGAAAAGAACGGGATTTTCGGAGCCCAGGCGCCAATCACCATGCCATTCAGAAAGAAGAGCAGGGCGACGGCGGCGCGCTCCCTGGTGACAATCGGCGCGGGTGTCGTCGGCGAAGTGATGCTTTGCGAAATCTCGTTCATGTCCTGCTCCCGTGGTCGGGCGCACTTTAGTTAAATCGATTTAAGTCACAATCGGGCTCTGCAGCCCAATGCTGTAAATTTTTGTTTCGCTCGACAACAATTCACGCAGGGGGACAAGGGGGTGCCGAAGCGAGATTGACAGCAAGCCCGGGAGTGGCAACAGATGCCGTCCTCCAAGGCGCATGCGCCGCCGCCCCCGAAAGAACCGATCCCAGTGAAAACCGCAGCCGGTGCCGGCATCCTTCTGTCCAGCCTTGCCTATCTCTGTTTTGCAATGCACGACGCCATGATCAAGCTGCTGGTGGAGTCGATCACCGTCTGGCAGATCCTGTTTTGCCGGAGCATCGCCATCCTTCTCGGGTGTCTTGTCCTGGGCGGTCGCTCTCTTGCTCGCGAGACAGTAACTTCGCCGGCGCTGCGCCCTATGATGCTGCGAAGTCTTTTCCTGCTCGCGGCCTGGCTTTGTTATTTCAACGCCGCCAAGCACCTGCCGCTTGCGGACCTCACGACGCTCTATTTTGCGGCTCCTATCGCAGCCATTCTTCTGGCAATCCCCATCCTCGGTGAACGGGTGCCGCTCAGCAGCTGGATTGCCGTCATCACCGGCTTTGTCGGTGTGGTGATTGCCAGCAATCCGACGGGTCTTGCCACGGGCTGGCCGGTCTACCTCGCCCTGATCGCGGCTGTCTGCTGGGCGATCGCGACGACCCTGCTGCGCACGACCAGCCAAAGCGCCAGCAGCATCGTGCAGATGACGATGACCAATGTCTTCTTTCTCGGACTGACGACACCAATGGCTCTGGTTTCCTGGACCCTGCCGAGCGGTGCCACGCAGATCCTGCTGCTTGCCGTCGGCTTCATCGGTGGTCTTGGCCAGATCAGCTATTTCGAAGCTTTGCGCCGGGCGCCCATTTCCGTCATCGCGCCGCTCGAATACACGGCCCTGATCTGGGCGTTCGCGCTCGGCTATGCCATCTGGGGCGATGTTCCCGGTCCCGCGGTATGGGCCGGCGCCGTGCTGATCGCCGGCGCGGGCCTCATCATTCTCTTCGCCGAGCGGCGCCGGGTGCCCGATCAGGATCTCGCCAGATAGCGTTCTGCCAGTTCCACCCAGAAGGTGGTGCCGATCGGCAGGATATCGTCGTTGAAATCATACCTGGGATGGTGCAGCGGCGGGTCGTTCGGCGTGCGCTGGGTTCCCAGGAAGAAATAGGTGCCGGGGCGTTCGGCGAGCATGTAGCCGAAATCCTCGCTGCCCATCATCGGCCGCGGCATGTCATAGACCTTGTCCTTGCCGGCAAAACTTGTCGCGAGCTGGCGGACGAAGTCCGTTTCTGCCTTGTGATTGATGGTCGGATCATAGCCCCGTTGGTAGTCGATGGTGACGCCCATCCCGTAGCTCGCGGCCTGTCCTTCAGCCACTGCCCGGATCCGCTGCTCGAGCTTGTCGCGCACGTCAGGATCGAAGGAGCGGATGGACAGCACCATTTCGGCGCGTTCGGGAATGACGTTGCTGGCGGCGCCGGCATGGAAGCCACCGACGGTAATGACGGTCGGGTCGAGCGGGTGAATGTTGCGCGAGATGATGGTCTGGAGCGCCATCACGATCGAGGCCCCGCAGACGATCGGATCGGCCGTCGACTGCGGCTCTGCGCCATGACCGCCGCGACCGTTCACCGTGATCTTGCATTCATCGACCGCTGCCATGACGGGCCCCTCGCGCAAGGCGAAGTGGCCGAAGGGAATGTCCGGATCGTTGTGCAGGGCAAATACCGCATCACAGGGAAACCGCTCGAACAACCCGTCCTCGATCATGATGCGGGCGCCACCGAAGTTTTCTTCCGCCGGCTGGAAGATCAGGTGGATGACACCATCGAAATTCTTTCGTTCAGCCAGGATCTTGGCTGCACCAAGCAGCATCGCCGTATGGCCGTCATGCCCGCAGGCATGCATGACGCCCGGGATTTCGCTGGCATAGGGCAGGCCCGTTTCTTCCAGGATCGGCAGGGCATCGAAATCAGCGCGGATACCGATGCTGCGGTTGCTTGAACCATTGCGAAGCGTGGCCACGATCCCTGTCTTTGCCAGTCCACGGTTCACCTCGTAGCCGAGCGCGGTCAGCTGCTCCGCCACATAGTCCGAGGTCTTGAACTCCGACAGGCCGATCTCCGGAAACCGGTGCAGATGGTGGCGTGTGGCAAGCACTTCGGCCATCACATTGGGGGCATGAATTGTCATCGGAATTACCTTCTGGCCGGCTGGTGTCGGTTCGTTCAAGCGCAAACTGTGGCACTTGCCGGGTAGTTGTTCAACCGTATAGTAGGCGTCGAACGCTATGCCGCGCGGGCCCGCCCAAAGGGGTGAAGGCCGGAGGTGCCAGATGACACGACGGACTTTTCAACGCGCCGGTGAGGCAGAGCGCCGCAAGGATCTGATTGCAGCGACACTCGACAGCATCTCGGAACACGGGCTTGAAGGCGCGACTGTCCGGGACATCGCGGCCCGGGCGGGCGTGACCGGAGGACTGATCCGTCACTACTTTTCCGGCAAGGACGAAATGGTGCAGGCCGCCTATCGTGAAATGCTCGCGGGCATGACGGGCACGGCCGTCGACGCCATGGCGGAAGCCGGGAGCGATCCGCGACAGCGGCTTCACGACTTCATCGTTGCCAATGTCAGCCCGCCCATCGCCGATCCGAAGGCGCTTTCGCTATGGGCCGCCTTCATCGGCCGGGTGCGATCGGACGAGGAGCTTTCTCGCATCCATCGGGAGAACTATCTGGTCTTCATCGGCATCCTGGAAGGTCTGGTCGATGCGCTGCTGACAGCGTGCCAACACAAGGCCGCTTTCTCGGAACGGCGTCATCTGGCCGTTGCGATCAATGGTCTGATCGACGGGTTGTGGCTGGAAAACTCGCTGGCCAGCGACCTCTTCGATGAAGGCCGGCTTTCCGACATCGCGCTCGATGCGGTCGAGGCCATGCTTGGCGGGCTGTCGCTCAGGGATCGGCCGAAGAGCCCATAATCGATCTCAGGCTCAGGTCCCTTCACAACACATCGGTTGGCGATCTGGTAACCGCGTCGCAAGTTCCCTGGTCTCCTGTGCAGAGACGCGGCACACGCAGCATGTCCGGGTCACGCAAGCCTCTTGGCCAGCCGCTTGAAATAAGGCATAAAAACGCCAATTCACCCGCCAGGAAGCGAAAGTCACCCACAGAGCACCACTGCCGCCGGTCTGCGTCGTATTACGGCCTCTTTCTGCCTCGATTGTTGGTCAACAGCCCAATTTTGTGCAATGAGGCGCCACCGCGAAGACCAGTTGGTCGAAGCACTACGGCTTTCTATTCAACAATCGAACCGAGAACCTATCCTTCATGACGCTGCATGTCCCATCGCGCGACCTCGAAACCAAGCAGATCGACCACAACGATTCGATACGATCTGCCTATTTCACCATCGAGGAGTTACGTGAAAGTGCCGCCTCTCTCGGGCTGAACGGGGTCGACGAACTGCCGGGCCTGATGGATTTCGACTTCTTCGCCCGGCACAAGGAGAACGAGCGCGAGATCCTGCGCGTGTATCGCGCGACGGCTGCCGACGTTGAGGCTGGCGCCACGATCACGCCGGCTGCGGAATGGCTCCTCGACAACCACTACATCATCGAAGAAGCGATCCAGGAAGTCCGCCGCGACTTCCCGAAGAAGTTCTATCGCCAGCTGCCGACGATGAAGGTGGGAAGCCGCGAAATCCCACGCACCATGGCGCTTGCCTGGCTTTATGTCGCCCACACCCACTCGACCGTCAGCCAGGAGAGCATGACGGCCTTGGTCGAAGGCTATCAGCAGCACCAGACGCTGGAAATCGGCGAACTCTGGGCGCTGCCGTCGATCGTGCGCTTCGTCCTGGTGGAAAACCTCCGTCGTATCGCTACCCGCGTCGATCGCTCACGCCGCATGCGTCGTCGTGCCAACGAAGTGGCCGACGAGATCATCCGTCTCAACGACCCGGTCGCTGCTGCAACCTATCTGAGCCAGATCGAGCAACTGGCCGACGACAACACATTCGCGACGCAGTTCCTCTATCGCCTGCGCAACGGTTCGCAGAACACCAGCTTTGCCGTCGAATGGCTGGAAAGCCGGCTGGAAGCTGCCGGCCGCACCGCTCAGGAGGCGATGGACGCCGAGCACAATCGTCTGTCGTCCGGCAATGTGACGATGGGCAATATCGTTCGCGGCCTGCGCGAGATCGACGACAAGGAATGGTCGGTCTGGGTCGAAGAGGTCAGCCATGTCGACCGCGTGCTCGGCCAGCATACCGACTACCGCCAGCTCGATTTCGGCTCGCGCAATGCCTACAGAAACACAATCGAGAAGCTGGCGCGCCGCAGTGACCACAGCGAAATCGAGATCGCCCAGACGGCTATCGATCTTGCGACTGAGGCAGCTGGTCCGGATGCACAGCTCGACGTCGGGAGCTACCTCGTCGGC
>JAIXSF010000438.1 GCA_027484835.1 Rhizobiaceae bacterium
AAGCCATGGCAGCCACCGCATCGTCACCGAAACCACGAAACTCGCCATGCCCGAAACCGGCATCGGCTTCTTCCCCGATATCGGCGCGACCTGGCTGCTCTCCCGCGCATCCGGCGAACTCGGCACCTGGATGGGGCTATCAGGCGAAGCGGTGAACGGCGCGGATGCCATCACAGCGGGCTTTGCCGACTGGTATGTGCCGCAAGACCGGGTGACAGAACTTCTGGAGCGGATCGCCGCCCTGCCCGCACCCGCTCTCGGGGCAACGATGGCCTCGATCATCCGCGATTACACGGTGGACGGCCCGACCGGCATCTTTTCCGAAGGCCGCGCCATGATCGACCGCTGCTTCGCCTTCGACACGGTGGAAGAGATCATCGCCGCCCTCGAAAAAGAACAGTCCGACCTCGCCACCAGAACGCTCACCGCCCTCAGCGCGAAATCGCCGACCAGCCTGAAGGTGACGCTCAGGATGCTGCGCGAGGCCCGTAGCTCCAAGGATCTCGAAACCTGCCTCGAACGCGAATTTGCCGCCACCCTGCAGGTGGTTAAAGTCCCCGACTTCTACGAAGGCATCCGTGCTGCGATCATCGACAAGGACAGGAACCCGAAATGGTCCCCGGTGTCGCTGGAGGATGTGAAGCCGGAGAGTGTCGTGGCGTTCTTTATGGAAAGGCGTGAGCGACTTTTCGGCGAGTCGGCCGTAGCTTGAGGCCTACTGGCCGGGAGGCATGCGCTCGAACGTCGTCAGGGTGGGGTCAATGCAGTCCCATGGCTGGGCGGAGGCGGTCCAGGTGACGAACTGAGGTGCATATCGCCCCGGCTCGTCGAGACTTGCAGCCCTCACCGAAAAGATCGCGGGCGCATCCGGAAAGGTCAGTAACACGGGCGAACCGCAGATGGCACAGAAGCCGCTCCGCTTGCGCGTTCCTGCGTCTCCTACCAGATCCCAGGTGCGCACTTCGCCCTCGACTTTCACCTCGGCACCGGCGAAAACCATATGGGAGGCGTGGCCCGTACCGCTGTCCCTCTGGCATTGCCGGCACTGGCAATCCACCATGGCGACGGGCTCGCCGATTACTTCATAACGCACGGCTTGGCAGGCGCATCCGCCGCGAAAGGGCTTGGACATCGCTGTACTCCTTGTTTGATGACGCAGTTTCAGAAACGGCGCCCTAGTCGGGTTGCCGGATTGTCGCTTCGAGGCGTGGCACGACCACTTTCCAGCCGTCTCCCATATTGCGGAAGGCGACCTCGTTCTTCGGAAGCTCGAAACCGGAATGAACGAGGCGAACGCGCGTGCCCTCCGCCACCGGCTCCAGCGTCCAGATCACGACCGTATCCAGCTTCGATCCATAGCCCGTGTTGGAGGCATCTCCGCCGCGCCAGGCATGGGAAAACCGCCGGTTTTCAACCACCTCCAGCACTTCGCAGTGAATGGTGCCATCCCAGGCACCGGCCGGCTTGGTCTGATAGGTAAAGCGATTGCCGACAACCGGCTCGAAGCCTTTCGGCTCCATCAACCAGCGCGCCATGATCTCACCCGTGGTCAGGGCACGCCAAATCACCTCCGGCGCATGCGGAAAAACCTCGTCGACGACGATCTGCTGTCGGGAAGAAACTTGAGCGGCGTCGGTCATGGGTCGATATCCTTGAGAAGGGTGCGAAGATCGCCGAAGCGTTCACGCCAGAAGATGCCGTAGTGATTCATCCAGTCGAACAGGGGTTCGAGACCTTCCGGGCGGGCACGGTAAAAGGTGCTGCGCCCTTCCGGACGCTCGACGACGAGCCCGGCCTGCCTCAATGTCTTGAGATGTTGGGAGATCGCGCCTTGAGTGACCCCGCTGCCCCGCGTCAGCTCGACTACGGAGATTTCGTTGGTATCGGCAATGCGCTCATAGATGCCCCGCCGGGTGGGATCGGCGAGTGCGCGCATGACGGTGTTGACGGCTGTTGTTTCGATCATGAAAAATCATTAGCGTGGACTATTTGATAAGTCAACACTAATGATTTAAAGCTTACGGGCTCTCGGTCAAACGGTTTGCCGCACGTCACTCAATCTCATACGGCATCGGGTTCCGCACCCGATGATCCACCACCAGCTTCCTTTTCAGCGGCGGCACGGCGCGGCTGGTGCATTTGACGCGCTCGCAGATGCGGCAGGAGATGCCGATCGGGTCGAAGGCGCCGCGGGTGGAGAGGTCGAGGGCGTCGGCATAGACGAAGGCGCCGGCATAGGAGATCTCGCAACCAAGCGCCAAGGCATAGCGGGGATTGGCGGCGCGGAAGCCGGCGGAGCCTTTTGACACCTGGGTGGCGATGCAGAGATAGCGCACACCGTCGGGCGTCTCCGCCGTCTGGCGGATGATCCGGCCGGGTGTCTCGAAAGCCTGATGGGCATTCCAAAGCGGACAGGCCGCCCCGAAGCGGGCGAACTGCAGGCGGGCCGCACTATGCCGCTTGGTGATATTGCCGGCCCGGTCGATGCGGGCAAAGAAGATCGGCACGCCCTTGAGGCCCGGGCGCTGCAGCGTCGAGAGACGGTGGCAGACCTGTTCGAGCGAGGCCTCAAAACGGGCGGCGAGCAGTTCGATGTCGTGGCGAAGGTCCCGCGCGGCGGTGAGGAAGCTGCGATAGGGCAGGATCAGCGCGCCGGCGAAATAATTGTGAAGCCCCATGCGACAGATCTCGACCGCCTCTTCGCTGCGGAAATTCGCCTGTTTCAGCACCTGGTCGATCTTGGTGGCAGCGGCGAGCTGGGCGATCTGGATGGCGATCTGGAAATCGCGGGTCGGCGCCGAGGCATAGCGACTGACGGTCAGGATCCGCCCCACCGGATCGAAGCGGCGGATCGCCTCGTCGCCCGCCTCGCCGCGCACCACGCGCACGCCGTGGCGCGCTTCGAGATGGCCTGAGAGAGCCGCATAATTCTCCCCCTCCCCGAGCTTCAGCTCTGTCGCCAATTGCTCGGCGGCGAGGTCGAGATCGTTAATGTAATTGTCGACGAAGTGGAAGAAGTCGCGCACCTCGTCATACGGCGTCACTTCCTGGCTGGGGGCGGCGCCCAGCCGATCGTCGAGGCTCGCCAGCTGCTCGTTGCCGCGCCGGTAAGCCTGATGGGCTGCAATCAGCGCATGGGCAAAGCCGGGTGCATTCTGGGTGACGAGCTTCAGCTCCTGCAGGCTCGGCGAGTAGGTCTCGAATAGCGGATCGGAGAGCGCCTCCGTCAGCGCCGACATCAGCCGATCGTTCTGGCCCGAGGAAAGCTCGGTGATATCGATGCCGAATTTTTCCGCCAGCGACAAAAGCACCGAGGCCGAGACCGGGCGCTGGTTGTTTTCGATCTGGTTGAGATAGCTGGTGGAAATGCCGACCATATCGGCAAACTGCGCCTGGGTGGCCCCGTTTGCCTGGCGGATGTCGCGGACCTTGCGGCCGATGAAGAGTTTCCCGATGGCCATTTCGCAAATTCGCAATTTTCACTTTGCAAATTCATAAATCCACAGATGCACCTGTTCAACCGTTTTCTTCTACGGCACAGTGGAATAGGTGTCACATCAAGGCTCACAAGCCAGAAGACCATTCGGGAGGACATATGCTGACGATCCTGGACCAGCTCGAAGCCCGCCGTGCGGAGGCCCGCCTCGGCGGCGGCGAAAAGCGCATTGCCGCCCAGCACGGCAAGGGCAAGCTGACCGCCCGCGAGCGCATCGAGGTCCTGCTCGACGAAGGCTCGTTTGAAGAATACGACATGTATGTCACCCATCGCGCCGTCGATTTCGGCATGGCAGACCAGAAGGTGCCGGGCGACGGCGTCGTCACCGGCTGGGGCACGATCAATGGCCGCCAGGTCTATGTCTTCTCCCAGGATTTCACCGTCCTCGGCGGCTCGCTGTCGGAAACCCATGCCCAGAAGATCTGCAAGATCATGGACATGGCGATGAAGGTGGGCGCGCCCGTGATCGGCCTCAACGATTCCGGCGGCGCCCGCATCCAGGAAGGTGTCGCTTCGCTTGCCGGTTATGCCGATGTCTTCAAACGCAATGTCGATGCCTCGGGCGTCATCCCGCAGATCTCCGTCATCATGGGCCCCTGCGCCGGCGGTGCCGTCTATTCGCCCGCCATGACCGATTTCATCTTCATGGTGCGCGATAGCTCCTACATGTTCGTGACCGGCCCCGATGTGGTGAAGACCGTGACCAACGAGATTGTCACGGCCGAAGAACTGGGCGGCGCCTCGACGCACACAAAGAAGTCCTCCGTCGCCGATGGCGCTTACGAGAACGACATCGAAGCCCTGGAACAGGTGCGCCTGCTCTTCGACTTCCTGCCGCTCAACAACCGGGAAAAGCCGCCGGTCCGCCCCTTCCATGACGATCCCGCCCGCATCGAGATGCGGTTGGACACGCTGATCCCCGACAGCTCCAACAAGCCCTATGACATGAAGGAGCTGATCTACGCGCTGGCCGATGAGGGCGATTTCTTCGAGATCCAGGAAGCCTTTGCCAAGAACATCATCACCGGCTTCAT
>JAIXSF010000370.1 GCA_027484835.1 Rhizobiaceae bacterium
CGGACGGATCGCGCTCCGAAGGCTTCAGAATGAAGGCGTTGCCGCAGGCGATGGCCGGGGCAAACATCCACATCGGGATCATGGCCGGGAAGTTGAACGGCGTGATGCCGGCGCCGATGCCGACGGCCTGGCGGATCGAATACATGTCGATGTTCGGGCCTGCACCTTCGGTGGACTAGCTCTTCGACAGATGCGGGATGCCGATGACGAATTCACAGACTTCCAGACCGCGGACGATATCGCCCTTGGCGTCTTCGATGGTCTTGCCGTGTTCGCGCGAGAGCGTCTCGGCGAGGCTATCCATGTTGTCGTTCAGGAGCTGGACGAACTTCATGAAGACGCGAGCGCGGCGCTGCGGGTTGGTGGCGGCCCACTTCGCCTGAGCGGCCTTGGCATTCTCGACGGCGGCGTTCAGCTCTTCTGCGCTGGCGAGCGAAACCTCGCCCTGCACTTCGCCAGTGGCCGGGTTGTAGATCGGCTGCTTGCGGCCTGAATTGCCGGCGACATGCTTGCCGCCGATGAAATGACCAACCTGGTACATGGGTTTCCTCCTGGATTGTTGTGGAGGCAGTATGCGCTTTGATTTGCACAAATCAACGCGATGATTTACGCATCTGTTGTGCAAATTTCGACACAAGGCAGCCATGAACTGGGATGACGTCCGCATATTTCTCGCCGTGGCACGAACCGGCCAGATCCTGGCCGCTTCCAGACGTCTGGGCCTGAACCACGCCACGCTTTCACGCCGGCTGACGGCGCTGGAAACAGCGCTGAAGACACGCCTTTTCATCCGGCGCACGAATGGCTGCGAGCTGACTGCCGAGGGCGAAGCCTTTCTTGCCTCCGCCGAGCGCATGGAAACGGAAATGCTGGAAGTGCAGGCCAGGCTTGGGCGGACCGATACGCAAGTCGCGGGGACGGTCCGCATCGGTGCACCCGACGGTTTCGGCGTCTTTTTCCTCGCCTCTCGGCTCGGTGCGCTGATCGAGCGGCACCCGGAACTGAAGATCCAGCTCGTGCCCGTCCCGCGCTCTTTTTCGCTGTCCCAACGGGAGGCGGATATCGCCGTGACGCTGGAGCGGCCGGACCAGGGGCGGCTCGTTTCGTCGAAGCTCGTCGACTACACGCTCGGCCTCTATGCCTCAAAGGGGTATGTCGAAGCAAACGGCTTTCCGGTAGCTGCGGAGGGGCTCAAGGCCCATCGCCGGATCGGTTACGTCGAAGACCTCATTTTCACGCCCTCGCTGAACTTTACCGGCGAGGTGATGCGCGACTGGAATGCGGGCTTCGAAATCTCGTCTGCGATCGGCCAGACGGAGGCTGTGCTGGCGGGTGCCGGCATAGGCATCCTGCACAGTTATATCGCCCGCCAGCACGAGAGCCTCGTGCGCATCCTGCCTGATATCACGCTCCGGCGGGCCTACTGGACGACCTTCCATGAAAGCGCGCGGGAACTCGTGCGCGTGCGGGCGGTCGTGCAGTTCCTCCAGGATGCGGTGGAGAAGGACCGGGCAATCTTCGTCTGAGCGCCGCTCACGGGCAGCTGAGCGTCAGCACTTCGGGGGTAACCAGCCCGCCGAAATAGGCCATGGCCGGATCCGATCGAACATCAACGCGACAGGCAGGTGACGCGTCAACCAGCTCGGCGGGGCGACCCGGATCGAAGCGGAAAGCGATCGTCAGGTCGGGGTCCCGAATGACGAGCGAAAGCGTCTGCCCCCTGACATCGGGCAGATCTGGCAAGGCAAATGCACCGCTTATCACGACTCTGCCCTCGAGCAGATCAGCCGAGATCGAGGATGCCCGGGGCAACAGAAGATGCCTGTTCGCCAGGATGGCTTCCACGAAAAACTGCCGGTCAGCGAGCCGCCCTCCGGTTTCCTCGATCAGCGCGCCGCGTTCGGCTTCCGAGAGGCGGCCGTCGCGATCCTTGTCAAAACGCAAGATCAGCCGGCGGCTTGTCGCATCATCAAAGACCAAATTCTGGGTCAGGCCGATCAGACGGCTGCCGTCCATCCGGAACTCCATGCGCGCCGTGGCCGAGACATCGGGATGGGAGAGAGCCTGCCCAGCCGATGAAACCAGCATCAGGAGCATGATGGTGAAGCGGCCGCGTCCTGACTTCATGGCGCGCCCTTTGCTTCCGGTGGAGTGTTGGGGAAATCGGCGAAAGCCGGGGGTGTCAGGCCGGTGTCGCGCGCCGCGACATAGGCGCCGCCATAGAGAAGGGCTGCGGCAAACATCCAGCTTCCGAGAATGCGCGCTGCGATAATGGCGGGCGGGGATCGAAATGCTGATGCCGCCCATGCGGTCGAAAGGATGATTGCAGCCTGCAGCAGCGGGGCTGTCAGCGGGTAATGGGCTGCAAACAGCGTCGGATCGCTGAGACGGGTCGCGATCGCAACAGCAGCACCAGCCACGGCCATGGCGGGAACGCTGAAGAGCTGGCGAAGGCCCGGCGGCAACAACAAGACCAGTCCGACGGTGGCGCAGGCGATCGGCCCGGAGAGAAAAAGATGCGAGGCTGCACCCGGCACCGGTGCGAGGAGCCCGTAGACCAGTTCCCGAGACCAGAGACCGACGACGCCGCCGAACGCAAGGACAGCGATACCCACGATAGCAACGCGCGTCGGCAACTGGCCGATGAGCACGCCGACCCCGAGAAGCGGCAGAACGAACTCTGCGCTGGCGAGGCCCGCATAGGCGGAGCTGCCGTCCGACAGGCCTGGCAGGATAAAGATCGCAGCGGCCGCCAACCCGAGACCGAAGGGCACTAGCCGGAGCAGGCGATGCGCATCGAAATGCATCAGGCCACGAGGAAGTAGATGCCGCCGAGACCGATCAGACCACCCAGCGCGCGGGCCATTTGACCGCCCTGGATGCGCTGGAAGCCCAGCCCGACAGCGATACCGGCGAGGTGGATCAACCCCGTCGCAACGACGAAGCCGAGGGCATAGTCGGCAGGGTCGGTCGCGGCCGGAAGTTCGACGCCATGGGCATAGCCGTGGAAGACCGCAAAAATGCCGATGACAACCACGGCGAGCCATTCCGGCGGACGCCAGAGGAAGGCAATCGCCGCGCCGAGCACCACGATGGAGAGCGCTATACCGCTTTCCACCGCCGGCAGGGGAAAGCCGGCAATGCCCATGATCCCGCCCAGCACCATGATCAGGGGAAAGGCGATCGGCAGGCTCCAGACGGATCGACCACCCATCTGCGCGCCCCAGAGGCCGACGCAGAACATCGCCAGCATGTGGTCGAGACCGGAGAGCGGATGCTCAAAGCCGTGCAGAAAACCACCGCCCTCGCCGGTCAGCACATGCGCATTCGCCGCAGTCGGCAGGACGAGTACAACAAGGGCAAGGCCCGTAAACGAGATAAGGCGTCTGGCAAACATCGATGTCTCCCGATGATGAACTGGTCAGAAAAGGCGCGTCGAACCTGATGCATGCGGATACTGCAGAACGATCCCGCATGACTATATCCGAATCGTTTGAGACTGTAGACGAAGTTCTGCCGGCACCGACATCTGCAGGGCTGGCTGACGGTACGACTTTTGACGAGATATCCGGAGCAGTTGATGATGGCACGCCGCTTTTCTTTTCCGCTGTCACGCGCACTGGCAGGGTATGCGAGGCAATCGGGTGTTGCCCTCGTCCTCGGGCTGCTTATTCCATCGGCAGCTTCCGCCCATGTGATGGATGGCCCCCTCGGCGGTTTCGGCTCCGGTTTCGGCCATCCGCTGGCAGGTCCCGATCACTTCCTGGCGATGCTTGCGGTCGGCTTGTGGGGCGCCCAGATCGGAGGGCGGACGGTGTGGACGCTTCCGGCGACGTTTCCGATGATCATGTGTGTCGGCGGGGTTCTCGGCATGCTCGGCATTCTGCCGACAGGGATCGTCCAGGTCGGCATCGCGCTCTCCGTGCTGGTGCTGGGCGGCGTGATCGCCGCTAACTGGAAGGCGCCGGAATGGATCGCACTTCTCCTGATCTCCGCCTTTGCAATCCTTCACGGCATTCCACACGGCGTGCTGGCACCCCGCGCCAGCGACCCCGCAGCCTTCACCGTCGGCTTCGTCGTCTCGACCGGCGTGATCCATGTGATCGGGATTGCGATCGGTGCGGCGCTGAAGCCGATCGGCGGCGGGCGCCTGGTGCAGGCATTGGGCGCTGCCATCGCGCTTGCCGGCATCTGGTTCCTGTTTGTGCTGTTCACGGCCTGAACGGGCTTACGGCCCTGCGCTACAGGCATTTTGCTGCATCGCGAAAGCATGGTTTCTGTTGACAAACCGCGATCAAACCGCACAAACGACGGCACCGGTCGCGACCGCCCAGGCGGCGCGGCCCGCGCAACCGTGAACAGCTCAGGCACAGGCTCTCCATGACCACGAATACCGCACTCCTCGACTTCCAGATCGTTCCGAATGCCTCGCCCATGCCGGAAGCCGAGCGGCTCGCGGCTTTCGAAAATCTGGGCTTTGGAACGCTGTTCACCGACCACATGGCGGTGGTGCACTGGCATGTCGACAAGGGCTGGCACAGCCCGGAGGTTTCTGCGCGCAAGCCGTTCCAGGTCGATCCGGCCGCGAGCGTTCTGCACTACGCTCAGGAAATCTTCGAGGGCATGAAGGCCTACAAGGGTGCGGACGGCCGCATCACGCTCTTCCGTCCGGAAGAGAACGCACGCCGCTTCAACAAGTCGGCCGAACGCATGGCAATGCCTGAAATTCCAGAAGAGCTTTTCCTCAAGGCAGTCGAGGAACTGGTCAAGATCGATGCCAAGTGGGTTCCGGAAGGTGAAGGCAGCCTTTACCTGCGTCCCTTCATGTTTGCGAGCGAAGCCTTCCTTGGCGTTCGCCCCTCGCGCGAATATGTCTTCTGCGTCATTGCCTCGCCGGTTGGTCCTTACTTCAAGGGCGGCAGCAAGCCGGTCACGCTCTGGGTCAGCGAACACTACACACGTGCAGCGCCCGGCGGCACGGGTGCTGCCAAGTGCGGCGGCAATTATGCGGCCAGCCTTCTTGCCCAGAAGGAAGCCGCAAGCCGCGGGTGCGACCAGGTCGTCTTCCTCGATGCCGCCGAGCACAAGTGGATCGAAGAGCTGGGCGGCATGAACGTCTTCTTCGTCATGGACGACAACACCGTCGTCACGCCGCCGCTTTCGGGTACCATCCTGCCGGGCATCACCCGCAACTCGATCATCAAGCTGGCGAATGAAAACGGCCTCAAGGTCATCGAACGCCCCTACTCCTTCGACGAATGGATGGCGGATGCCCGCAGCGGCAGGCTGCGCGAGGCCTTTGCCTGCGGCACGGCTGCGGTCGTTGCCGCAATCGGCACGGTGCGCCATCCGGGCGGCGAATTCGTCATCGGCAATGCCGGCACCGGGATCGAAACCGAAAAGCTGCGCAACCAGCTCACCGGCATTCAGCGCGGCTCAGTCACCGACACCCATGGCTGGGTGAAGGAAGTGACGCGCGTCTCAGGTTGAAAACCTCCGCGATCTCCCACAACAACCCCGTCATCGCAGCATGGCGGGGTTTTCATTTTTGGCGACTGTTTCAGAAAATGGAACGGTTCTCTCCGAACAATGAATTTTTCAAAGTTTCGCGTATGCGGCACATGGCGATGTGAGGGGGCAGGAGAGCCGGAATGAAAGGGAAAGCGAACGCGTCGGGC
>JAIXSF010000258.1 GCA_027484835.1 Rhizobiaceae bacterium
CATCGTTTCATATCTTTAGCAGATATGATTTTAGCGTCCGTTTGCGGTAAAAACCCCATGATTTCAACGCTCGTTCGAGATTTTAAGTCTCTTGCGTCTACCAGTTTCGCCACGTCCGCGCGGGCCCTGTTTCGGCCAGTTCGGCGGACGCGTCAAGGGTGGGAAAGGTCCGACCGGCGCTTGCCAGTGTCATCGATCACTCAGCTGGCCAGTGCGTCCAGAAATTCCACCCCGAGCTCACGGGGGCTGCGCCATTTGACCGCACAGTCATGGGTCGTGCCGTCCTCGAAGCGCAGGCGGAACTGGGGCGGGATGTCGGTGGTCGATTCGAAGCTCACCTTGGCACCGATCGGCGAGAGATTGCGAATCATGCAGTCGAAGGTGGAATGACCGCCCGGCAGGATGGCGCGACCGATCTTCAAGGCCCGCAAACGGGGCTGTCGACGACGTTCTGGCTGGTCCATGGCATGCATCCGGTATTGCTTGTGTGAAAATCACCATGCCGCCGATCGCTGAAAGGACCGTTCCGGGAACAGATGGCATTTTACCGGTCAAGGATGCTGAAGCCGGTCGGACAAACAAAAAAAGGCGGAGCCCGCGGCCCCGCCTTTTTCATGCATTCATGACTGCCTGCGGATCAGGCGAGCTTGGCTGCTAGCTTTGCCACGTGCGCGCCCTGGAACTTGGCTGCGTCCAGTTCGATTTCCGAAGGCTGGCGCGAGCCGTCGCCGTCGGTGATCGTCGAGGCGCCGTAGGGCGAGCCGCCCTTGACCTGCTCGACGCCCATCTGGCCCTGGAAGGCATAGGGCAGACCGGCATAGATCATGCCGTGATGCAGGAAGGTCGGGATAAAGCCCATGATGGTGGTTTCCTGGCCGCCGTGCTGGGTTGCGGACGAGGTGAACATCGAGCCGACCTTGCCGACGAGCTTGCCCTGCGCCCAGAGGCCACCGGTCTGATCCCAGAAATTGCGCATCTGCGAGGCGACCGTGCCGTAACGCGTGCCGGCGCCGACGATGATGGCGTCGTACTGGTCGAGTTCGGACGGCGAAGCGATTTCAGCCTGCTGGTCCATCTTGTAGTAGGACGCCTTGGCGACTTCGTCCGAGACCAGTTCGGGAACGCGCTTGACGGTTACTTCGGCGCCAGCGGACTTTGCACCTTCGGCAACGGCATATGCCATGGTTTCGATGTGGCCATAGGCCGAATAATAGAGAACCAGAACCTTCGCCATGTCGTATCTCCCTTTGAACATGCGGCAGGGCCGCGTTTATGGATGTGCGACGTTTACCGCATTCAACCTTCGCGACCAATCGCGCCGGTGGGAACGCAGTGTTCAATCATCCATCACCTTTACTTCTCTTCGCAGACACAAAACGGTAACCTGTCTCCCCGCCTGCCCCCTTGCATAGGACATCCCATGACCTCCACGATCAAGACCGCCGCGATGCTCGCCATCGGCGACGAACTCCTGTCCGGCCGGACAAAGGACAAGAATATCGGCCATCTCGCCGATCTGCTGACCGTTGCCGGCATCGATCTCAAGGAGGTCCGCATCGTCGCGGACGAAGAGGACGCCATTATCGAAGCCCTCAATGCGCTGCGGTCGAAATACACCTATGTGTTCACCTCCGGTGGCATCGGCCCGACGCATGACGACATCACGGCAGATGCGATTTCCAAGGCCTTTGGCGTGCCCTGCCTGCATGATCCTGACGCCATGAAACTGCTGGGCGACATGTATGCCGGCCGCGGGCTCGAATTCACCGAGGCCCGCCAGCGCATGGCGCGCATGCCGGAAGGCAGCCGCCATATCCCCAACCCCGTCTCGACCGCGCCCGGCTTCATCATCGGCAATGTGCATGTCATGGCCGGGGTGCCGCAGGTCTTCCAGGCGATGATGTCGCATGTGATTTCCACCCTGCCGGCGGGGCAGCGGGTTCTGTCACGCTCGATCGCCTGCCCGTTTGGCGAAGGCGATATCGGTACGGCTCTCGGTGCGATCCAGAAGGCACATCCGGAAACCTCGATCGGCTCCTATCCGCATTTCGACGGCAAGCGCTTTTCGACCGAGCTCATCGTGCGGGCGCGTGACCAGGCGATCGTCGATGCGGCGGCTGCCGATGTCGAGGCGATGATCGAGTCCATCCGGAATGAAAAGGATGCCGCTGCCAAGCGCGATCTCGGCACGGGTGAAGTCGCCTGAGGCCAGGGCTTCCGTGTCGTGCTTGACCGAGGTCAAGGCGGAACCCTCTACCGGAACCCATAGTTATCCCATGCGGACGATGGATAAGGGCCGCAAGAGGAGACGACCATGGGTTACCGGACACTTCTTGCCATATTGGACACCCCGAAGACGACGCAACAGGTGACGGATTTTACCGTTGCCATTGCCAACCAGTTTCAGGCGCATGTGATCGGCGCCCATGCCGAAGCCGTGGCCATGGTGCCGCTTGTCGCACCGATGGAGATCCCCGATCCCGCGACCGTGCAGGCGCTCCAGGACATGGCGCATCAGGAAACGGAAAGTGTGGAAAAGACCTTTCGCGAGATCAGTCAGCGTGAGGGCCTGTCGCATGAGTGGCGCAGTTTCGTCACCTCGTCCGGCTTCAATTCCGCAGCCCTAATCGACAGCGCCCGCAGTTCGGATCTGGTGATTGCCGCCCAGGGCGACAGCGGCATGCTCTCGGACACGCGCTCCGAACTCGAGAGCTTCCTGTTCGAAAGCGGGCGACCGGTGCTGTTGATCCCGAATATCCTCGAGCAACCGAAGCTGATCCGCCGGGTGCTCGTCGCCTGGAACGGATCGCGCGAGGCGGCGCGTGCGACCTTCGACGCCCTGCCCTTCCTGAAGGCGGCCGATACCGTCGAGATCTTCACCGTCGACGCCTCCGATACCGCCCAGCAGAGCGGGTCGATGGCCGGCGCGGAGATTGCCGCGTCGCTTGCCCGCCACGGGATCAACGTCACCGTCACCGCCTCCGAGAAGAGCGGCGTTGCCCCGGCCATGGCGATCGAAAACCGGCTATCGGACAGCTCCATCGATCTTCTGGTCATGGGCGCCTATGGCAACAAGCGCTGGTGGGAAATGCTGTTTGGCGGCGTCACCCGCACGCTGCTCGATTCGATGACGGCGCTGACGCTGATGTCGCGCTGATCCACAGGCGATCGGAGGGAACACGGGCCTTGCCAGAGGCTTTCATTTCCCGCTAATAGCAACGGCCAAAGACTGGAGCCCTCACGGGGACGAGCTTCGCGCGGTATCTGCCGCGCGAAACGCGTTTGGGGACCGCCATCAGCGGCCCTTCCGAAAGGCCCCGGTCTCAGGCGCCGCAATCCGGCGCGGACGACCCATCCAGCCAGCGGAGCCCGCCTTCATGTCTCTTCCCGATAAAGCCTTCCCCGTTTCCTGGGACCAGTTCCACCGCGATGCCCGTGCGCTTGCCTGGCGCCTTGCCGGTCTTGGACAGGAGTTCCGCGCCATTGTCTGCATCACCCGCGGCGGCCTGGTGCCAGCGGCGATCATCTCGCGCGAGCTCAACATCCGACTGATCGAGACGGTCTGCATCGCCTCCTATCATGACTACGTCAACCAAGGTGAAATGAACCTGCTCAAGGGCATTTCCGCCGACCTGATGGTCGATGGCGGCGAAGGCGTGCTCGTCGTCGACGATCTGACCGACACCGGCAAGACGGCGCTCGAAGTGCGGGAAATGATGCCGAAGGCGCATTTCGCCTGCGTCTACGCCAAGCCGAAAGGTGTGCCGACCATCGACACCTTCGTCACCGAAGTTTCCCAGGACACCTGGATCTACTTCCCCTGGGACATGGGCTTCACCTATCAGGAGCCGATCGCCAAGGGTTCCAAGGGCTGATCATAGCCCGGTACTCCCTCCCGATTTTCAGAAGCCCGCGCCTTTGCCGCGGGCTTTTTCTTTACGCAATGTTTGCCCGCCGGGATCCTTGGCCGGCGTAGGGAACAAAAAGCGGCGCTCGGTCGTCTGGCTTGGGTATCCCATCCCTCCAGATCGAGATCGCCATGGCCATTCACTCTCCGCCCGCCGCGCGCAGCGCCTATCCTCTCTCGGCGCTCTTCGTGCCCTTCCCCTTCGTCAGCTTCACGCTGACGCTGATCACCGACATCCTCTACTGGCAGACCTCGCATCTGATGTGGAGCAACTTCTCCGACTGGCTTTTGTTCTTCGGCCTTGTCTTCGGTGCACTGTCCGTGATTGCCGGTCTGATCGATCTCGCCCGTCCTGCGACACGCGCGCTCAGACCCGGCTGGGCTGCGGTGCTTGCCTATATCGCAGTCCTGGCGCTCGCCATCCTCAACAGCCTGATCCATTCCGGCGACGGCTGGACCGCAATCGTCCCCTTCGGCCTTGCAACGTCGGCCGTGACCTTCCTGGTCATGATCGGCTGCGTCTATCTCACCGCAGACCGGCGCAGCGCCGACGCCTGGAGAACCCCATGAACCGTACCCTTCTTACCCTTCGCCATGTGGCCCTCGCGTCCACCGCCGTTCTGGTCCTGGCCCTTGCCGGCTGCAGTGACGACAACGGTAATTTCGACGTTGCAAGCCAGATCGGCCCCGATCCGGTCCTGCCCGAGCCGGAACGTGCGCTTCTGCCGGACCTCAAGGTCGCGCCTGTCGTCGGCTGGGGCGACAACGAAACCCCGGACGTTATCGACGGTTTCACCATCACCCCTTACGCCCGCGATCTTGCCAATCCGCGCACCGTGCATACCCTGCCCAACGGCGATGTGCTCGTCGTGCAGAGCAAGGCGCCTCCGGGCAAACCGGTCGAACGCCCGAAGGACGTCATTCGCGGCTTCATCATGTCGATCGCCTCGGGCGGCGGTGGCGGCGACAAGCCGACCAATCTGATCACGCTTCTGCGCGACACGGACCGCGACGGCACAGTCGACGAGCGTCACGATCTGCTGAAAGATCTGAATTCGCCGTTCGGCCTCGCCTTCGTCGACGACACGCTCTATGTCGCTGCCGCCGATGCCGTGCTTGCCTATGACTACCAGCTCGGCCAGAACGCGATCACCACACCGCCGCGCGTGCTGACTCCGCTTCCAGGTGGCCCGATCAATCACCACTGGACGAAGGATCTGGCCCTCAGCCCCGACGCTCGCTTCCTCTATGCCTCGGTCGGCTCCAACTCCAATGCCGGCGAGCGCGGTCTGGAAGCGGAAAAGGGTCGCGCTGCCATCTGGCAGATCGATCGCGAAACCGGTGCATCGCGGGTCTACGCATCCGGTCTTCGCAACCCGAACGGACTCACCTTCAACCCGGAGAGCGGCGCGCTCTGGACCGTCGTCAACGAACGCGACGAGCTCGGCCCCAATCTTGTCCCCGACTACATGACCTCGGTTCAGGATCAGGCTTTCTATGGCTGGCCCTGGAGCTACTACGGCCAGCATGTCGACCCGCGTCTCAACCCGCCGCGGCCGGATATGGTGGAGATCGCGATCAAGCCCGATTACGCTCTGTCGAGCCATGTGGCAGCGCTTGGCCTTGCCTTCTCCACGGGCATGGCGATGCCACAGGACTTCGCCAATGGCGCCTTCGTGGGCAATCGTGGCAGCTGGAACCGCGACCACTTCAACGGCTACAAGGTGCTATATGTGCCTTTCGAGAACGGCAAGCCGGCCGGCCAGGCGCGTGATGTCGTGACCGGCTTCCTGAACGGCAACGAGGAAGCACGCGGCCGCCCTGTCGGCCTCGGTTTCGACGGGACGGGAGCACTGCTGATTGCGGATGATGCCGGCAACACGGTCTGGCGGGTCGCGGCCGATGGCGGCACCCCGCTTGCTGAGCCACTCGGCACCGACCAGATGCCGCAGGGCTCGCCGGTCGCGCGCGAACGGGCAGCTGGCGCAGATGCCGTCGGAGGCGCTCCTGTCACGCCCAACGCAGCGACGTCCCCCGCCGGCACCACACCCCCGGCACCCGCTGGGGATCCGGCTGCCGCTCCGGCACCTGATGCACCGGCCAATACCGGTGACGGAACGCTTGCGCCTCCGACGCCGCCACAGACGGATGTGCCGGCCACCGGTCCGGCAGGTGCCGTCGAGGATGCCGAACCAACTCCCCCGGCGCAGCCGACACCTGCCCAGCCCTGATGCTTCGCGAGACGGAAAGGCCCTCCACACCCGGTGTGGAGGGCCTTTCCCTGTCGTCATCTCAATTTCAGTCAGGCCGGCAGACGGCGATCATAGTCGTCCTTCAGCTTCAGCCACCCGTCCCAGAAGGGCTGCGGCCGAGCGCCGTTCATCGTTGCGGCCAGGATATCGAGATGCATGTGCCAGCCGGCACCGACCATCAGCAGATTGGCCCGGTCGCTGATCCGCCGGTGCGTGACCGTCAGCATCACATCCTCGCCCTCTGGCCTGAGATCGAAGGCGACCTCGCCGTTTTCGCCCCAGGTGAAGACGAGACGTTTGTCCTTGTGCACTTCGAGCACCCGGCTTTTCATGCGCATCTCCTCGCTGAAGCCGTCCGGGCGTGTACCCGGCGGATCGGTCAGCTCGTCATTGCGCCAGACGAGTTCGAAGGCAGCACCCGCCTTTTCCTCCATCGCGCCCGAAGCGAGCCACTTGCGGCGCATCTCGCCATCGGTCAGGTAGCGCCAGATCCGGGATGCGGGGCCCGGCAAGAGCCGCTCGATCACCAGCGTCGCCGGTTCCGTAAGCCGGCCATAGGGGTTGATGTCCAGTCTTTCCGTCATCGTCATTCTCCATCCTGTGGTGTGTGGGGGAATGCGGCATCCTCCGCTCGGAGGAGCCGTTCGAGGACATCCAGCCGGCCGGTCCAGAAGTGCTCGTAGGCGCTCAGCCACTGATGGGCGCCGGAAAGCGGCCCCGGATCCAGTCGGCAGAGATGGGTGCGCCCCCGGACTTCACGCCGAATGAGGCCAGCCGTTTCCAGCACCTTGATGTGCTTGGATGCGGCAGCCAGCGACATGGTGAAAGGCTCGGCGAGTTCGCCGACGGTCCTTTCCCCTTGCGCCAGTTCGGCCAGCATAAGGCGACGGGTCTCGTCGCCGAGCGCGTGAAAGATCATGTCCAGAGGAATTTGCGAAAGTTCAACCATAAGGTTGAATATCGACTCATTCGCGGCAATTGTCAACCAAATGGTTGAACGTTATTGCAAAGCACGATGCCTTGCTCAGATGATCAAAAGGCCGACAAAGACCAGCAGCAGGAAAACGGCACCGATCAGCAGCGACCAAGCGGAAAGGACGAAACCTGGCTTTGCCCCGCTGTCGGATTGCGCGGCATAGTCGGTGTTCGGCTTCATCTGATCGTTTTCCGGTTCCGTCGCCATCCGATGCTCCCGTATCGATTACCTCACGCGGTAACCCGCGGTCCTGCCTTCGGTTCCGAACGCAAGTCCCGGGCCCTGGAATTGCGGAGGGAACCCCGCCCCTCTTCCTCCGTTTCCCTGACACACAAGGAGAGGCTTTCCATGAACACCCGGTCGAAATTTCACATGTTGGCGCGCGCCGGTTATGGCGCGCGGGGCATCGTCTTCCTGATGATTGCTGGGCTCGCGCTCTTCTCAAGCTTTGCCAGCGGCAGTCCTGATACGCAGTCCGCGCTTCAGGCCATCCTTCAGCAGCCGTTCGGGCGGATCTGGATTGGCCTGATCGGTCTTGGTCTTGCGGGCTTCGTCGTCTGGCGGCTCGCTCAGTCACTCGGCAATGCCGATGGCCAGGAGGATGACCTGAAGGGCTATGCGATCCGGGCGGCACTGTTCGGCAGCGCCATAACCTATGCCGGCCTTGCACTGACAAGCCTGTTGATGGCGGTGCAGATGTCGGGCGGCGGCGGTTCCGGCGGCGAAGAGGGTCTCGCCGCCTGGGTGATGGCCCAACCCTTCGGACGCTACCTTGCCGGCATCATCGGTATCGGCTTCGTCGTCGGCGGTGTGGTGACTGCATTGAAGGGGATCAAGAGGAGTTTCGGCCGCTACCTGGATCTAGATGCAGAGAAGAATTCACCAGCGGTGCTGATCTCGATCTACGGGCTTGTGGCGCGCGGCGTCGTCTTCGGCATCATTGGCGTGTTCTTCCTCTATGCGGCCTTCACCGTCGACCCGGAACAGGCAGGCGGCATGGCCGACGCGCTTGCCTGGGTGCATGCGCTCCCCTTCGGCGGCATCATCTACGCCATCGTCGCGCTCGGGCTCGCGGCCTTCGGGATCTACAATTTCGTCGAGGCACGTTACCGGCGCATCAATGCGCCGGAGGTCGGCGATATTCGCCAGAAGCTGCCGCTCAGCCGCGTCCACTGACACCTGTCCAACGATGACCGTCGTCACCATCGCAGCTTCAGAGCAGTTTCTCCGAGGGAATGATGGTGACGCCTGGCAGCGCGTCGATGGCCGCATCGAGCATGGCACGGGCGATCGTCTCCGGTCGGTTCGCTAGCACTGAGGCAGGCAGGATCGGCTTCAATGCCGAAAGTACCCTGCCCGCCCATCGCTCCATCGGACGGGGTTCTGGACGCGGGCCATCGATCAGGCCCGGACGAACAATGACGGTGCGCTCAAAACCGAGAGCGAGAATGTCGCGCTCGGTTTCACCCTTCACCCGGCTGTAGAAGAAGAGCGACTTCACGTCCGCTCCCTTTGCCGAGTTCAGGACGAATGACCGTGCACCATGGACCTTCGCCCGTCTCGCGATATCACGTGGATAGTCATGATCGACGCGGCGGAATGCGTCGCGTGATCCGGCCGTCTTGATGGTCGTGCCAAGCGCACAGATCACCGCATCGGCGGTCCAGATCGACGGGTCTTCCGGGAGGTTGTCGAAATCGACAACCGGCGCGACAAGCCTTGGGTGCGATGATAGCGGCCTTCGGGTCGGGGCGACGACCGCGGTGACGCGCGGATCGGCGAAGGCCAGATCCAGGACGCGACTGCCGACAAGTCCGGTGGCGCCCAACAATAACAGCTTCATGAACCGATCTTCCCTTCACCTGACCCCGAGCCAGCAAGGCTCATCCGACCGCATGTCTTCGATACAAGGCTCAATGTGCGGATACACTGCATGTTCCAGCGCATAAAAGACAAGAAGCGCCGCAAGGCTGCGGCGCTTCTTGATTTCGTTAATTGCCGAATTTCCGAACCGCCTCAGGCCGCCGTGCGGTAGCCCGCCGAGGCGGACGACGCACCGCCTTCGAGCTTGAAGCGGGCAAGCTGGCCCTGCAGCTGACGGGCTTCGCTGGCGAGAACCTGGCTTGCTGCCGTGGTCTCTTCGACCATGGCGGCGTTCTGCTGGGTCATCTGGTCCATATGGTTGACCGAGGTGTTGATCTCACCCAGGGCAGCGGACTGCTCTTCGGCCGCGCGGGCAATGGTCACGACGTGATCGTTGACGCGGTTGACGAGCGATTCGATCTCCTTCAGCGCCTCACCGGTCGAGAGCACGAGCGACACACCGCCCTTCACTTCTTCGGCCGAGGTGTTGATCAGGGTCTTGATCTCCTTCGCCGCATTGGCAGAGCGCTGGGCGAGTTCGCGGACTTCCTGGGCGACGACGGCGAAGCCACGACCGGCTTCACCGGCACGGGCTGCCTCGACGCCGGCATTGAGGGCCAGCAGGTTCGTCTGGAAAGCGATTTCGTCGATGACCGAGATGATCTGGCTGATCTTCTGCGAGGACTGTTCGATGCGGCCCATGGCGTCGATCGCGTTGCGGACGATGTCGCCCGACTTGCCGGCGCTGCCACGGGTCTCCTCGACCATATGCGATGCTTCCTTGGCGCGCTGGGTCGAGGTCTTGACCGTGGTGGTGATTTCCTCGAGGGCGGCTGCGGTCTCTTCCAGCGAGGCGGCCTGCTGCTCGGTGCGGCGGGCGAGCTGGTTGGCAGCCGAGGACAGTTCGCCGGAATTGCCGGTGATCGTGCCGGCCGCATGCAGAATGTTCTGCATGGTCTGGCGCAGGACCGCCATGGTCTGGTTGACGTTGCCCTGGAGTTCGGCAAACGCGCCCTGGAACTGGCCCTGCATCTCATGGGTCAGGTCGGCATCGGCAAGCGCTGCGATCACGCGGCGGACTTCCGAGACGCCACGGTCGACGCTTTCGACCAGTTCGTTGACCGAGGCTGCAAAGCGCTGCAGGTCGGCATCCTCATAGGTCTTGGAGATACGCTTGGAGAAGTCACCGGCAGCAGCGGCCGCAACAATGCCGCTGATCGAGGTCTGCAGGTCGCGGCTCTGGGCATGCAGAGCAGCTTCCTGGGCTTCCATGGCGCGCATCTGCTCTTCATTCGTGCGGAAGACCTCCAGCGCGCGGGCCATTTCGCCGATCTCGTCCTTGCGGTCAGTGCCGGGGATGGCGCTGCCGAGCTTGCCGGATGCCATTTCGGACATGATCGAGGTCAGGCTGCGGATCGGGTTGACGATGCCGCGGCGGGCGAGCAGGAAGCTGATCGCGACACCGGCGAGAATGCACACACCTGCGGTGACGACCTGGAGCAGCATGGTGAAGCCGGAGGCGGCCAGCGCGTTTTCACGCGAGCCCTTCAGGCTCTCGGCCGAGGAGGTCGAGTATTCCTTGACGACCGAGGTCACGACCTTCTGGGCTTCGAGCGCCTTTGCGAGCTCAGCCTTCATGACCGCGAGATCCTGGCCGGCGGGCGTTGCGGCAACGGCGACCATTGCCCGGATCTGGTTGAAATAGGCATCCAGCGCCGTCTTGGTGCGATCGAGGATCTGTGCTTCCGCCGGGCTGGCTGTCGTTGCAATCTTCGGCAGGCGGGCCAGCATCTCGCCAGCGCGCTTGTCGGTTTCAGCGGCGAAGTCGGCCGCCTTTTCCGGCGTCAGCGCCAGCTGGTAGGTCATGCGCGAGATCGCGATGATGTCGACGCGCAGGTCCATCGCCTCGCGGGCAACCTCTTCGCGCGCGCCGGTGTCCTTGAGGGCAGATCCCAGCGAGGACAGGCCGCTTGCACCAACGGCTGCAATTGCCGCAGCCGCCACGCCCATCAGCACCACGACAAGGCTGACCTTTTTCAGAATGGAAAGATTGGCAATACTCATGAAACGTACTCCGTGCGACCCGCCATCCTGGCAGGCGGCCTTGTGCGGCCGTGCATGGAGCTCATTCCATACTGATCACCTTCCTCACTACACGGGACATGTTTCCATTTCGTTGATGCGAAATAGAGGAATTACGCATGGGAAATACAGGGTATGGCCCGCCAGCCGGAGACCTGCCAGAGCCTGTCAAGCCCGCGATTTGTGCAGTGTGTCATCCCCAGCTTTTTCGCAGTCCGATTCGAAGTGGCTGAAAGAGGGCCGAAATAGTGGCTCGGCCCTGCAAACCGGCTCGTTTCGACACGAAATTATGACTGTGACAATTGGCGGAAGCCACGACATCTGCTGACCCTTGCGTCACACCGCACGAGAAAGCCGTGTCATTCCCGTGACTTCGCTCTTTTGCCCGTTATCCACAATCTAACACCACAACATATAGCGTTAACATTTCCTTCACAGACCACCCCTTGACGGAATCAGTCGGGACGATGTTAATGGACCCTGTTGCGGCGGCGACTGGACCGGGCATAACGAGGCCGGGTTTCATCAAACATTGTGGCGGCTTTCTTTGAGGTGGAACGACGTTCTGACGACGTC
>JAIXSF010000450.1 GCA_027484835.1 Rhizobiaceae bacterium
CTGGAGGTCCGTCATGGCCTTTGGCACATCGGCTACTGGTTGAACCGCTTCTACTGGGGCCAGGGCCTCATGTCCGAGGCGGTCGAGGCAGCGCTTGATCGCTTCTTCCGGCGTTTGCCGCAGGCCGAGATCCTCGGCGGTGCATTCGCCGACAATCCGGCCTCACTTCGCTTGCTGGAAGCGCGGGGCTTTCGCACGACCGGTGTGCAGGACGTGTTTTCGAAGGCGCGCAACACGATGGCGCCACTGGTCGAGTTCCGCCTGTCACAGGCGGACTTCGCCGGCCGAAAGGGCAAAGCATAGCCAGCGATACTCCGGGCGCTCGCCGCCCGGAGTTCATGCCTCCGAAAGATCGACCCACACGGGAAGATGGTCGGAACCACGCGCGGTCGTATCCACCCGACAATGCCTCAGTCGGGACACGAGGCCGCCACTGACGAAGCAGTAATCGAGATGCATGCGCCGCGATCCATCCTCGCTGATCCAGCTATGGCCACCCTCGGGGCGGGCCTTCAGATGCGCTTCGGCATCCGTGGGCAGGCCGGCTCTCGGCGCCCGCCCGTAATAGGCGTCGTTTCGCCCGACCATCGCAAGATATTCGGGGCTTTCCGGCTCCATGTTGAAATCGCCCATGACGAGAAAATCCTCCGGCAGCGGCGGATCCGACACGGCGAATTCGATCGCCCCCGTGAGTGCCCCGCCTTCGGAGAGATAGCCGAAGACACGCTCCTTGAGAAAGGCGATCTGCGCGATGCGCTCGTCCGGCGAGACATGGTCGAGATGGACGGAATAGACGCGCAGCGCCCCGCCCGGGGCATCGATGACCGCCTCGAGTGCGCCACGCTGCAGATTGAGCTTGTCGAAGGTGCGGCTGCGCGGCAGGAGCAGGTTGCGGCTGGCGCGGATCGGATAACGCGACAGAACCATGTTGCCGAACTGGAAACGACGCTCGCGCAGCCGGCCCTCGACAACGGCATGATCCACCAGCACGTCACAGGCCGGGCCGAAGGCGGCGAAATAATCGGGAAACAGCCCCGAGAAGGTTTCGACCAGATCCGTATAGTCGTTTCGGCTATAGCCTCTGGTAACCTCCTGAAGGGCGATCACGTCCGCGTCCCGGATGCTGTCGGCAATGCGATGAGGGTCGAAACGCCCGTCCTGACCGAAGCCATACTGGATGTTGTAGCTCACGAACTTCACGATACTCTTTGACCTCCGCGCAAAGCGGCTATATCGATGGCCGCAACTCTCCGCGCAGACCCTGACAGAAGAATTGACGGCAGCAAGATGAAATTTCTCGACGAAGCTAAGGTATATATTCGCTCGGGCGACGGTGGCGCCGGCGCTGTATCGTTTCGGCGCGAAAAGTTCATCGAATTCGGCGGACCCGATGGCGGCGACGGCGGTCGTGGCGGCGACGTCTGGGTCGAGGCCGTCAACGGCCTGAACACGCTGATCGACTTCCGCTTCCAGCAGCACTTCAAGGCGAAGACCGGTACCCACGGCATGGGCCGCAATCGCACCGGCGCCAATGGCGAAGATGTGACCCTGAAGGTTCCCGTCGGCACCCAGATCTTCGAGGAAGACAACGATACCCTGATCGTCGACATGACGGTCGAGGGGCAGCGTTTCCGCATCGCCAAGGGCGGCAATGGCGGCTTCGGCAACGCCCATTTCAAGACCGCGACCAACCAGGCGCCGGACTGGGCCAATCCGGGTCTCGAAGGCGAAGAAAAGACCGTCTGGCTCCGATTGAAGCTGATTGCAGACGCCGGCCTCGTCGGCCTGCCCAATGCCGGCAAGTCGACGTTCCTGGCATCCGTCACGCGTGCCCGGCCGAAGATCGCCAACTATCCCTTCACCACGCTGCATCCGAACCTCGGCGTTGCCACCATCGACGAACGCGAATTCATCCTCGCCGACATTCCCGGCTTGATCGAAGGCGCGCATGAAGGGGTCGGCATCGGCGACCGCTTCCTCGGCCATGTCGAGCGCACCCGTGTCCTGCTGCACCTCGTCTCTGCCCAGGAAGAACAGGTCGGCAAGGCCTACAAGACCGTGCGCCACGAACTCGACGCTTATGGCGGCGGCCTGGAAGACAAGCCGGAAATCGTCGCCCTCTCGCAGATCGACGTGCTCGACGAAGCCGAACTGAAGAAGAAGGCGACGGAACTGAAGAAGGCCTGCGGTCAGACGCCTCTTCTGCTTTCGGCCATCACCAGCAAGGGCATGACGGACGCCTTGCGCGCGCTTCGTGACGTGATCGTCGCTGCCCAAGGCAACCGGCCGCTTCCCGAGAAACGCGAAAAGAATCGCCGCAATCGTGACGACGACGGCAATCTGGAAGCCAGCCAGGACGAAGAAGGCGACGACTGATGTCCACCCGGCTGCGCTCGCTCTCCCGCGTCAAGCGGGTCGTCATCAAGATCGGCTCTGCCCTTCTGGTCGATCGCGGTTCTGGCATCAGGAAGGATTGGCTCGACGCCATCTCGGATGACATTGCAGCCCTGAAAGCCCGCGGGACGGATGTGCTCGTCGTCTCCTCGGGCGCCATCGCGCTCGGACGTACCGTGCTCGACATGCCCTCGGGCGCCCTGAAACTCGAAGAGAGCCAGGCCTGCGCGGCCGTCGGCCAGATCGCTCTTGCCCGGCACTGGTCGGAAAGCCTTTCGCGTCACCAGATCGTTGCCGGCCAGATCCTGCTGACGCTGGGTGACACCGAGGAGCGCCGTCGGTATCTGAATGCGCGCGCCACGCTGAGCCAGCTCCAGAAGATCGGTGCCGTACCGATCATCAACGAGAACGATACGGTGGCAACGACCGAAATTCGCTATGGCGACAACGATCGCCTGGCCGCCCGCGTTGCCACCATGGCAGGTGCCGACCTGCTCGTCCTGCTCTCCGATATCGACGGTCTATACACGGCACCCCCGCATCTCGACCCGAACGCGAAGTTCCTCGACACGATCGAGGAAATCACCCCCGCCATCGAAGCCATGGCCGGAGGGGCAGCGTCCGAACTGTCGCGCGGCGGCATGCGCACTAAGATCGATGCCGGCAAGATCGCGACCAGCGCCGGCTGCGCCATGATCATCGCGTCCGGCAAGACCATAAACCCGCTCTCGGCCATCGAGAACGGCGCCCGCCATTCCTGGTTCGCGGCCTCCAAGTCACCCGTGACAGCGCGCAAGACCTGGATTGCCGGTCAGCTCCAGCCCGCCGGCACGCTTCAGGTCGACAACGGCGCCGAAGGCGCGTTGCGTTCGGGCAAGAGCCTCCTGCCCGCCGGCGTCCGCTCCGTTACCGGCAGTTTTCATCGCGGCGATACCGTCTCCATCGTCACGACCGAGGGCCGCGAGATTGCCCGCGGCCTCGCGGGTTACGACGCCGAAGAGGCACGCCGCATCTGCGGACGGAAGTCGAACGAGATCGAGAAGATCCTCGGCTATGCCGGCCGTGCAGCGATGATCCACCGGGACGACCTCGTCATGACAGAACTCGGCCAGCGTGATCTCGCCGCTGGGGAGCGGAAGGATGCCGCCCATGCTTGATACAGTGTCGAACCAGAATTCCGTGGAAGGCATGATGCTCGACATCGGTCGTCGTGCCCGTGCCGCGGCCCGTCCGCTGGCCATCGCTTCGACCGAGGCAAAGAACCAGGCCCTGCGCGCCATGGCTGATGCCGTCATGCAGGCCGAGGCCGAGATCCTCGCGGCCAATGCGATCGACCTGAAGAACGCCGCAGACTCCGGCGTTGCCGCATCCTTCATCGACCGCCTGACCCTGAATTCCGCCCGGGTCGCGGCCATTGCCCAGTCGATGCGGGAGATTGCGGATTTGCCGGATCCCGTCGGTACGATCATCACCGAATGGGACCGCCCCAATGGCCTGCATATCGAACGTGTCCGCACACCGCTTGGTGTCATCGGCGTGATCTACGAGAGCCGCCCGAACGTGACCGCCGATGCGGGCGCACTGTGCCTCAAGGCCGGCAATGCCGTCATCCTGCGCGGGGGGTCGGATTCCGCCAACTCCTCGCGCACCATTCATGCCTGCCTGGTCAAGGGGCTCGAGGCAGCTGGCCTGCCGGCCGATGCGATCCAGCTCGTGCCGACAACCGATCGTGCCGCCGTCGGAGCGCTTCTGTCGGGCCTCGAAGGGTCGGTCGACGTGATCGTCCCCCGCGGCGGCAAGAGCCTCGTGGCCCGCGTCCAGCAGGAAGCCCGCGTCCCGGTCTTTGCCCATCTCGAAGGCCTGTGCCACGTCTATGTCGATGGCTCCGCTGATCTCGACATGGCCAAGAAGATCGTCCTCAACGCCAAGATGCGCCGCACCGGCATCTGCGGTTCGGCCGAAACGCTGCTCGTGGACAGTGCAGCGCTCGCCACGCATCTCCGACCGCTGATCGACGTGCTGGTGGAAGCCGGTTGCGAAGTGCGCGCCTCGGCGACCGTGCTTCGTATCATTCCGGGCCTGAAACCCGCGACGGAAGAGGACTGGCGCACGGAGTATCTCGACGCGATCATTTCCGTCGCTGTCGTCGATGGGATCGGCGGCGCAATCGACCATATAGCTCGCTATTCGTCGAACCACACCGAAGCAGTCATCGCCGAAGATCCTGATGTCGTCGAACGCTTCTTCAACGAGATCGATTCCGCGATCCTCCTGCACAACGCCTCGACCCAGTTTGCCGACGGTGGCGAATTCGGCATGGGCGGAGAGATCGGCATTGCGACCGGCAAGATGCATGCGCGCGGCCCGGTCGGCGTCGAGCAGCTGACATCCTTTAAGTATCGCGTCCGCGGCAACGGCCAGGTCCGTCCCTGACGTGGCGGAAGCGGCGCTCGCCCATCGCCATCTGGTCATGCCGCATGTCGAGCGCGGCATGGTTGTCGGCCTGTTTGGCGGCTCCTTCAACCCGCCGCATCAGGGACATCTGCTGGTCGCCGAGATTGCCTTGCGCAGGCTTGGCCTGGATCAGCTCTGGTGGCTGGTAACGCCTGGAAATCCGCTCAAGAACAAGACTGACCTTGCCCCCCTCAAACAGCGTCTGGAAGCGTGCGAGGCGCTCGCTACGGATCCGAGGATCAAGGTCACGGCCTTCGAAAAGAGCCTGGGCACGAGCTACACCGCGCGCACGCTCGAATTCATCCGGGTGCGCAATCCGCAGGCCCGCTTCATCTGGATCATGGGCGCGGACAATCTGGCCGGTTTTCACCGTTGGCAACGGTGGCAGAAGATCGCCACGACCTTTCCGATCGCCGTCATCGATCGTCCGGGGTCCACGCTTGCCTATCTCTCCTCGAAGATGGCACGGACCTTCGACTATGCCCGCGTCGACGAGGAGGATGCCGGGGTACTCTGGCAGAAACGGGCGCCCGCCTGGACCTTCATCCACGGACCGCGGTCGACACTGAGCTCGTCCGCCCTGAGGGCGGCCGCGAATGCATCCTGATCGCGCACAGTTTGGTCTGGTCATGACAACCATGTCTTGAAAGATTACCAGATCGATGCCACCTTTTGTCTGCGATCCGAGTTAGGGAATCGCAGACGTGCTGTTCTGTTTTGCCAAGGAAAGGACGAACTCTGACAACAGTACACACCAAGGGACGCGCGCCCCGCGCCATCCCGAAAAGCCCGGAACGTGGCGCCGATGCCGCAGCCCGCGCGCTTGAGCTGGTCCTCGCAAGCCTCGAGGACTCGAAGGCAGAAGATATCGTCTCTATCGACATTGCCGGAAAATCGGCGCTGGGCGACTACATGGTGGTCGTGTCCGGACGCTCGAACAGGCATGTCTCGGCGATCAGCGAACACCTCATCTCCGACTTGAAGGACGAAGGCATGGGTTCCGCCCGCGTCGAAGGCCTGGAGACCGGCGATTGGGTCCTGATCGATACGGGAGACATCATCGTGCATGTGTTCCGACCCGAAATCCGCGAGTTCTACAACATCGAAAAGATGTGGGCCGCTCCGGACATCGAGGATCGCCTGCACTGAAAACGGCCGGCCGTCCGATGGACGGTCTCGAAGCCGGATTGACACGGCAGTCCTCTTGCTGCCGATAGAGATGGTTTTGTGACCTGAAACTGGGACTGCCCGCATGAAAATTGGCATTTATGCCGTGGGCCGGCTGAAAGCCGGGCCGGAGAAGGAACTCGCGTCCCGCTATCTGGACCGCTTCGCCAAGGCTGGACCGCAATGCGGCCTGGAATTCACGCGCTCCGTGGAGCTGAATGAAAGCCGCGCCGGCAATGCCGACACGAGAAAGCGCGAGGAAGCCCAGGAGCTTTCCCGCCAGATCCCCGACGGCGCGCTCATCGTGGTCCTCGACGAGCGCGGCAAGGCCTTCGACAGTGCCGAATTTGCCAAATTCGTCGGCGA